>JASHUF010000199.1 GCA_030040175.1 Acidobacteriaceae bacterium | reverse complement strand
CATCGCGCTGGGCGGCGACGACACACAATCGGTCACGCAGTATCTCTGCGAGAACGGAGTTCACGGCGTAGGCGTGCCCAAGACCATCGACAACGACATCAGCGGCACCGACGCCACCTTCGGTTACGACACCGCCGTCTCCATCGCCACCGAGGCCGTCGACCGCATCCACACCACCGCCGACTCGCACAACCGCGTCATCGTGATCGAAGTGATGGGCCGCGATGCGGGATGGATCGCGTACGCGTCGGGCATCGCCGGCGGCGCGCACGTCATCCTGGTGCCGGAGAAGCCCATCGATATCGACCATGTCTGCGCCCTGCTCAAGTACAACTACGACCATGGCAAGCACTATGGCGTGGTGGTGGTGGCGGAGGGCTGCCATTTGCCGGAGGTGGGCCAGGTGACCGGCTCCGCGCAGGTGGATTCTTTCGGGCACGCGCGGCTTTCGGGCATCGGCGAGGCGCTGGCGGAGCTGATCGAGAAGAAAACGGGCTACGAGACACGCTCCGTCAACCTGGGCCACACGCAGCGCGGCGGCGTTCCCACGGCCTACGACCGGCTGCTCGGCCAGCGCTACGGCCTGCACGCCATCGACATGGTGCATGAGAAGAAGTGGGGCCGCATTGCCGTGCTGCGCGGCACCGATATTGCCGACATCCCCATCAAGGAAGCCATCGCCAGCAACCGCCGTCTCGATCAGCGCTTCTTCGGCGTGATCGCGGACCTCGAAGCCAAAGTCTGAAGCAGCGCATCGTCGATTACCTCCGCACGAATGCCCAACAGGGTGTCATCCTGAGCGACCGGAGACTGCGGCTGCGCGAGCAGCCGCAGTGGAGGGGAGTCGAAGGATCTGCGGTTGTCTTTCCGTCGCTCTTACTTCCACGGTTCCCCGTTTCCCTGCCCCTATGACCTATCGCCCGTTCAGGCCGGAAGATTTTGCAGCCCTCTACGCCATCGAGGAAGCCTGCTTTCAGCCGCCTTTGCGCTTCAGCCGCGCATACTTGCAGCGGCTTGTGCGTAGCGCGCGCGCAGCGACGTGGATCGCGGAAGAAAGCGGGGCAATGGCGGGCTTCGCCATCGTCGAGTGGCGCGCTGCGACGGGCATAGTCAGGGCGTACCTTCAGACCATCGAGGTGGCGCCGGAAAAGCGCGGCCAGGGCGTTGGCGGCGAATTGATGCGCCTGGCGGAGCAGTCGGCGCAAGCGGCCGGAGCCGCGGCGATCTGGCTGCACGTGGACGCGGAGAACGCTGCCGCCATCCAGCTCTACGAGGCGCGGGGTTATCGACGTGAGGGGAGGGAAGCGAATTATTATCCGCGCGGCCGCGCAGCGCTCGTCTACGCAAAACCACTGGGCCAAGGCGCACCGGTGTCCAGCTGAAAAATGCAAAACTGACAGGCGCGGATCACAAGGGCAGCTTTCGCATCCCCGTGCCCGCTTTCAAGGCTGGAGCGCGACCGGCAAAGGCGCTCCCTGCAGAGTGACCAGTTGCGGTTGACAACATGCCCGGTCCAGCCGCGACAAGTCGGCCCGCATTTCCCGGTTCTCCGCGAACGTCGCAAACACCGCGTCCAGGATGGAATTTGCCGCAGCATCCTCGGGGCGCCGAATGCTGTAGTGCATCCATTTTCCATCACGCCGGGCGCCGACAATGCCGGCCTTGCGCAAATAGGCCAGATGCCGCGAGATTTTCGGCTGCCCCTGCTTCAGAATCTCCACGAAGTAGCAGACGCATACCTCCCGCCCGGCCATCAGGCTGAGAAGACGAAGCCGGGTGGGGTCGGCAAGCGCTGCAAACAGACGCACAAGATCAAAACGCTTGGACCGCCTCGCCATGGCGATATTATATACGCCTTGACAAATATGTTCCATTGCCCATACATTTGCCTTAACAGATGTGATTGATGGATGTGAACGGCAACCGCCGCGTCTGGGGCTCGCGTGATGAGGGAAAACCACTACAACGTTTTGTTTCTCTGTACCGGCAACTCTGCGCGTTCCATCATGGCCGAAGCCGTTCTCAACCAAAAGGGCAATGGCAGATTCACGGCCTATAGCGCGGGCAGCCACCCCACCGGTGCCGTGCGCCTGGAAGCGTTGCAGCAGATCGAATCGGCGGGCCTTTCTACGCAGGGTCTGCGCAGCAAATCGTGGGATGAGTTCGCCCAGCCTGGAGCGCCGGAACTCAACTTCGTCTTCACCGTCTGCGACAATGCCGCCGCGGAAGCCTGCCCCTACTGGCCCGGGCAGCCGATGACCGCTCACTGGGGCGTATCCGATCCTGCGACGGCCAAGGGCACGCAGGAGGAAATAGACCGCGCCTTTCATGATGCTTTCGTGACCCTTGAGCGCCGCATCACGCTCTTTCTCTCGCTGCCGTTAGCCACGCTCGAAAGAATGACCATTCAGGAGGAGCTGAAACGGATAGGGCAGCAATGAAAGCGTCCTTGATGCGCCGGGTCACAGCGGAGTTTGTGGGGACGCTGTTTCTTCTGGCCGCCGTTGTCGGCTCCGGCATCATGGCAGAACGCCTGGCATCGGGCAACGTCGCCATTGCTCTTCTGGCAAACTCTGTTGCCACAGGCGCGGCGTTGGTGGCGCTGATTCTCGCCTTCGGTCCCATCTCCGGAGCTCACTTCAATCCCGTTGTGACTCTTGCTGAGGCGTGCCAGGGCGAGACGATCTGGCGAGACGTTCCGAGCTATATTGCAGCGCAAGTCACGGGAGCCGTCTCCGGGGTTGCTGTCGCGAACCTGATGTTCGGGGAACCCGTGTTTTTCACGGCGACGCAGGCGCGTGGCGGTTGGGGGCAATTGTTCAGCGAGTTCATCGCCACCTTTGGATTGCTCGCGGTGATAGGGGGCTGCGGCAAACCGCGCCCGTCTGCGGTTCCCTATGCGGTTGGTTCCTACATCGCGGCGGCGTACTGGTTTACTTCGTCCACTTCGTTTGCGAATCCGGCGGTCACCTTCGCGCGCACGCTGACGAACACGTTCTCCGGCATTTGTCCGATGGACATGCCCGGGTTCATCCTCTCCCAGCTCGCGGGCGCGTTCGTGGCCGTGATGTTCTTCCGCTGGCTGCGTCCGTCCCGTGAGACTGCACCCTCGGAGGGGAGTTGACTTCAGCGCCTACGGATTCGCGACGCGGGCTTGGTAATCGAGCGTCGGCTTGCTGATGCAAATCCGTTATCCACGGCGGTCAGCATCGTCTAGAGCGGCTATTCCGCCGATGGCGGCATCGCGCAACTATTTTGGAGTGATTGGGAACGAAGCAAAGAACTTGCTTGCTCATCTGGCGGAGAGGGAGGGATTTGAACCCCCGATAGCCTTGCGACTATGTCTGATTTCGAGTCAGGTGCATTCAACCGGGCTCTGCCACCTCTCCGCGCGTTATCTAAACTGTTTTCAATACTTTATGGTTTAGGCTTGTTTGGGGTCTTTTTCTGTGAAGACGCTGGTGTCCGTTCTCGTGTCCGTTCCGTCCACGGAAAGAGACCAGGCGGTCCACCGCCGAAGCCTGGTGCTCGGGTGCGAGATGTGCATACCGCATCACCATCTAAAGCGTCCTGTGCCCGAGCAACTCTGCCACCGTGCGCAGATCGACTCCGGCCATTACAAGTCTACTGGCAAAAGTATGACGATTGCAATGCTACTTATAATCGGCGACCTTCGCGTCTTCGAGCGCCGTCTGAAACCAACCGCGGGTCAAGATAGAGTTGGTGCCGCGCACCTGTGCTGTTGTCGCTCTCGCTTAGGGAGAATCAGCAGAGCCCAGCGATCCGTGGAGGTGATCCTAGGTGGCAGTCAAGAAACTGATCGGCCCGGCAACAGCTTCCTCGACCACTACTCGAACGACACCCGCGCGTGGCTCGAGTGTCGGAAGCCTTGCAATCCAAGGGCGGATGGGGTGCGATCCTTGTGCACTAATAAGTCTAGAGCTGGTTGCATCAATGGCCCAAGGCGATGAGAAAACGCCCCTCAGGGGCAAAAGCCCGCGATTTTGTTGGCGCTTATCGACACGACTCAAGAGCTTGCTGAAAAAAAGGTATGGAGGAGTCTTGTATCAGGGCATGGCTTCAGCCGTGCCGCAAAAGCTGCGCAAAATCAACGTGCGGCTTTAGCCGCTGAGGGGCGTTTTTCGCTTCGGTCCTCGCGAACTGCCATTTTTCAGCAAGCTCTCAAGTCGTGCCCCTTCAAAACGCCATGGATGCAACCAGTTCTCAAAGCTTGCGGCTGCGAAGCGCATTCAGCCGATAAGCCGAATTTTGCCCCTGAGCTTGATATCCGCCGAGGAGGTACCGATCAGCAGGTCCACCTCGGCTGGCTCCAGGACAAAAGCATATTTGTCTTCATCCCAGTAGCGGAGTGCCCGATCCTCATATCCCAGCGTCAGGGTGACTGTTCTGGTTTCGCCGGCCTTGACGCGCACCCGCTCGAAATTCACCAGCTGCCGGATGGGCCGCATCACAGCGCTGTGGGAGAAATGGATATAAAGCTGAACGGTTTCATCGCCGTCGCGTCGGCTTTTGTTCGTCACGTCTACCTGCAGCGTGATTTTGCCGCCTGGCGCAAGCACATCGCCACCCAGGCGCAGATTTCCATAGTCAAAATTGCTGTAGCTTAGACCGTAGCCAAACGGATAGAGCGGGTCACCCCGAAAGTACATATAGGTGCGGCCATGGCTCATATCGTAATCGTGAAAGTCTGGTAGATCGTCGACGCCTCTGAACCAGGTAGTGCTTGTCTTACCGCCCGGATTGGCATCTCCGAAGAGCACCTCGGCCATTGCACGTCCCTGTTGCTCGCCCAAAGGGAGCCCTCCGAGGATCGCGGGCAGATTCTCCTGTTCCCAATTGACGGCCACGGGAGCATTCGAGGAAATCACTAGTATGGTCTTGGGATTGGCGGCATACACCGCCTGGATCAATTCATGTTGCACGCCCGGCAGAGCAATCGAGGTCCGGTCCCGGCCTTCTCGGTCCACTTGCTCATCGGCTCCGGCAAATACCAGAGCGACATCCGCTTCTTTGGCAGCTTGCACCGCGGCGGCAAAGAGTGTCGAATCCTTGCTGCCCACGGTGGTGCACCCCGGTGCATGCAGTACCTCCACTGGTCCGTGGTGCGCGGCCTTTTCCGGTCTTTCCGGCGTAAGGCGGAATGACTGGAAGTTGAACAGGTCTCCGCCGGGAACCTCCCACTCCGACATCATGCGGATCGGGTGCGAAGGGTCGCTTCTGAAGCGCAGGTAAACGGAGTGTTCTCCCTCGATGAGCTTATCTGACTGGATGGGCGCGCTGAGATTCACCCATTTCTGCGGGTCGCCGGTGTCGGAAACCCGAAACGTGCAGAGCCGAGGCCCGTCAAGCCCGTCCAGATGTACTTCGAGGATTCCGCCTTGGGTTGAGGCGCAACATCCTTCCTGCTGATGGCTGGCGATGCGAACCTGAAATTCCGTGGCGCCGGTGAATAAGACCCTGTTGTACACTGCCGACGATCCATCGTTGATGTGAGCGAGATGGTCGCCGCCCTCGCTGCACGGCTCCAACTGAGCTCGGCTTTCAAGCTGAGCATAGTCTGTGGCGCGTTTTTGGTAGGACGCGCCGCTCGCAATATCCAAATACTTGCGAATGCCCTTGAGCGGCGACACCAGGTTCCAAGGCGTGCCGCTGTAGCCCCCCAAGTGGCACCAATCAGCCATTGGGCCGATCAAGGCAATCTTCTTCAGGCTCTTCTTGTCGAGGGGCAACGTATGGTGGTCGTTTTTGAAGAGCACAATCGACTGCCGCGCGGCCTCGCATGCAAGCTCGCGGTGCTCCGGACTTTCCAGACAGGAGATGGGAATCGCATGGTATGGATTCTGCTCGGGCGGGTCGTACTCGCCTAGAAGAATGCGGCCAGTGAACGAGCGGGTCAGCGAGGCGTCCAGCGTCGATTCGCTGATGAGCATTTCCTTGACTGCCTCGCCTAGATTCTTCTCGAGCGTATCCCCGCAATTTATATCGCAGCCGGCATTGACCGCCAATGCCGCCGCCTCGGCAAGCGTAGGCACGAAATGGTGAGTGTTACAGATATCCCCAACCGCGTCGCAGTCCGAAATGACATAGCCCTGGAATCCCCATCGCTTCCGCAGCAGATAGGTCAACAGGAAAGGGCTGGCGGTTGTGGGGATGCCATTCATTTCGTTATAGGAACTCATCACACTGAAGACGTGACCATCTCTCACACAGGCCTCAAAGCCTCGACTGTAGTACTCCCAGAAGCTGCGCGGATCGACTGTGGCGGAGGTCATTTCGCGATCGGAATCTGTGTCGTTGGCGATGAAGTGTTTGGCGCACGCGATGGTCTTGAGGTAGCGTGGGTCGTTGCCCTGCATGCCATGGATGGTATTGACTGCCATTTCCGCGACCAGATGGGGATCTTCGCTGTAGTTCTCGGCGATGCGTCCCCAGCGTGGATCGCGCGCACCCATGTTGACCGTGGGCGGCGAAAAGACTGCCAGGCTCTGACCGTTCTTTTTGTGCCAAGCCCAGATTTCGTCGGATACGGTTGTGAAGACTTGCAGAACCAGAGCGCGGTTCCACGAGCATCCCAGGGCCAGGGGCATCGGGAATGCGGTAACCGGGCCGCCGTGCATTAGCCCGTGCAAGGCTTCGCTGCCATAGTACTTAAAAGCCGGCAAAGCAATACGCTCCACCGCAGGAGCGGCCATGGCGCTGAACTGCGGGATCTTCTCCTCTAGCGTGAGCTTGGCCACGAGGGCGGCGGCGCGGCGGCGGGCATTTTCGAAATG
>JASHUF010000198.1 GCA_030040175.1 Acidobacteriaceae bacterium | reverse complement strand
GCCATCCCGTCCCCCGCGGCACCGGGCGCAAGGGCTGCAATCATCGGCGGGGCCGCTCCGGCCGCCTCACTCCCGCGCGCCGCTAGGTCGGCCTGCACTTCGCACAACACTTCCAGCAGATCGCCGCGCCTCCGCGCGCTCATCGGCCCGAAGCTCACGTCCACTGTACCGCTGTCTGAAGTCCGTTCGGTCAATCCGCTCAAGCGAAAGGCAATTCCGCGCAGCCTGAAGCTCGCCTCCACTGCCGCGCGCTCGCCACGCGGCAGCTTTTCCTCGAGCACCATCCGGCACCCGCCCGCGCTCAGCTCCACCACGCGGCCCGGGATTGCCTTGCCCTCACTCACCAGCACCAGCGCCGCCTCTTCATCCACGGCGCATCGGGGCATGTCCTCAGGCTCCTGCTGCTGCGCCGCCTGGCCAATCGACTTTTCCGTCTCACCCCTGGCCATGCCGCCGCTCCGGAGCAGGATCAATGTTCGCCGGGCAGCTCCCACGGCTGCACCGCCGCAGCCGGTTCCACCTCCCGGCCTTGCAGCCGGTCATATTCGTAGACGTCGCTCGTGGTTCCCAGCGACTCGTTGTAGAGGCTGATCGCGCCGCTCGCCTGCTTCAGCTCCTCGCTAAACGCGTGAATTGCCAGCAATTGCGCCGCCGAGGCCGGAATTTCGTATTGGGAGGTCTTAATGAATTTTTGGTAGCCTCGATCCAGCAGCCGGCCCACCTGACCCTTGACCATCAGCCCCGGACTCACGGCAAAGGCAGCCCCGCCGGGGCATGCCACCAGCACCGCGGCGGCTCCATGCTTCGTCACCAGCATTCCTCCCGGCACACCGGCAAAGGCTGTCACGTCAAAGCCCTGCGTCCGCAGTTGTTCGAGAGTCTGGTCGAAATCGGGATGGCGCGATCTTCGTCTCATGCCCGTATTTTACGGCGTTTGCTCCTCTCGCGTTGTGCGCAGGTGCGTTCTGAGCAGCAGCATCCCGGACGGGAACCGCCGCGCCGGCCGGCGCACGGAGCCTGGTGCTCAGGGCCGCTCCGGTCCGCTCGCCGGCGTTTCGTCTAACCCTTCCGCAGTTGAAATCCTTGCCGTGACACAAATTTCTTTTCGCACCATACCACCTTTGGACCTTTTCGCGGCCGCCCCCGGTTCACCACCGGCCGCATTCCCCGCATCCAAGCTGTGTGGTGTTCCCTGCTTCCTCCACTCTTGTTGAGGTCCTTCGCTCCACTCTCAAACAGCTTGAAAAGAATGAGGACCTCGCTGCGGACGATCCGGCGCTCGCCGAGCTGAAGGGGTCCATCCTGCGTACCATCGCCGAGCTCGAGGTAGGCAAAGCGCCCAAATTTCCGGCCCAGCAACGGATCCTTTGGATCACGCCCAAGCCGCGCACGGTCCAGCTGGATCCGCGTCCCGATCCAGCCGGCACCGCCGGCGAGGCTCACCCCGCAAAATCGCTCGCAGCCTCCGCAGGCAAGGCCTCCTCCCGCAAGCCGCGCAGCCGCGCCGCCTCCGGCCGCAAGGCCGGCTGAGACGACTTCGGTCTCGCGTCAGCGCGCTGGCATCCTCCAGGGTCCGTCGCCCCGGTAGCCTATGCATTGGCGAGCTCTCGCATCCCAGCAGCGACAGACGAATTCACTTCATCAAGAAACTGCTTTACTCCACGAACACCCGCGCAGGATAATCGCGGGGCCCCCCGAGAACCCAACCGGAAGCTTCTCTCCCCGGCCCCCTTCGTGTGGAGTCTCGCGGGCGGCAAGGAGGATTCACATTCATGAAAATCGTCCGTTTTGTGTTGGGAGTATCGCTCGCGGCGCTGGGAACCTTGTTTGCCGCGGCGCAGGAAATGCAAGGCCCGCCCAAGGTCTTGCAGATTACGCGGGAGTTCATCAAGCCCGGAAAAGCAGGCGCCATTCACGATAAGTCGGAAAGCAACTTCGTGGCCGCCTTGACCCGGGCCAAATGGCCAACGCACTACTTTGCTGTCAACTCGCTCTCCGGCAAAACGCGCGCGCTCTATCTCACGGGCTATGACTCCTTCGCCGCGTGGGAGAAGGACAACCTGGCCACCATGAATGACAAGGAGCTCAACGCCGAGCTCGACCGCGCCGGCGTTGCCGACGGCGAGCTGCTCAATGGCATGGACCAGTTCGTCTTCACCTTCGACCCGGACCTGAGCCTGAAGGCCACCACGTCCTTTACCGGCGTGCGCTACCTGGACATCACGGTGATTCACATCAAGCCCGGCCACATGCACGAATTCCATCAGTTGGCGCAGATCGTGATCGACGCGCATAAGAAAGCCGGCACCAGCGCGCACTGGGATGCCTTCGAGATCGCCTACGGCGGCGACGACGAATTCATCCTGGTGAGCCCCGATAAGTCGCTGGCTGAGATCGACACCGGTTTTGCCGAAGACAAGCAGTTCCGCGACACGCTTGGCGAGGACGGCCTGAGCAAACTCCGCGATCTCGAAAAAGACTGCATTGAGAACACGGACTCGGAGCTCTTTGCCATCAACCCTGCGCAGAGCTACCCGCCCGACGAGTGGGTCAAAGCTGATCCTGACTTCTGGAAGCCCAAGCCGGCAGCGGCTGCGGCAGCCAAGCCGGCTCCGCCCGCCAAAAAGCCGGTGCAGTAACCGCGCCACGTCAAACAGCCCATCGCGTGAGCGGCTCCGCCCATCCCGGAGCCGCCCGCAATGTCCCGTCTACGCCAGAAGGCTTGGTGCGTGTGGCGGCGCGCCCGGCATGCCGAAATTCGCAAAGGCACGCTTGCCCATGCCTGCGCGCTTTGCGGCCGGGTCGCCGGCCACGCATACTGGAGTCGTGAATCTCGACGCGATTGTTCTCTCGGGGAAGTCCATTCGTCTCGAACCGCTCTCACCCGCCCACGCGGAAGCACTCGTCGCCGCCTCAGCCGGCGATCCCGAGCTCTACCGCTGGAGTGCGGTGCCCATCGGGCGCGAGGCTGTCCTCGGCTACATCGAAACCGCGCTGGCCTGGCGCGCGGCAGGCACCGCGCTCGCCTTCGTGCACGTGCGCCTCGCCGACGGCGCCGTCCTCGGGTCAACACGGTTTTTCGACATGGAACGATGGGCGTGGCCCGCCGGCCATGCGCGCCATGGCAACCCGCATCCGGACGCCTGCGAAATCGGCTACACCTGGCTTACGCACTCGGCCCTCCGCACCGCGGCCAACACGGAGGCCAAACTGTTGATGCTGACGCACGCCTTTGAGGCCTGGAATGTACTGCGCGTGTGTCTGCACACTGACGCGCGCAACCGGCGCTCGCAGGCCGCTATCGAACGCATCGGGGGAAAGTTCGAAGGGATCCTGCGCGCGCATCGCATGGCTGCGGATTTTACCCCGCGCGATTCCTACCGTTATTCGATCGTCGCGCCGGAGTGGCCTGCGGTCAAGGAGCGGCTGCTGGGCCTGCTTGAGCGCTGATTCGGTTATCTGGATTTGCGCCCCGTCGCGTCATGCTGACACCTGACACCTGAAACATCCCTACCGCGCGCTTTCCGCAGCCTCGGTGGCCACGATTTTCCCGTTCTCCTCCATCTTGCCGAAGATCATCTTGCCGCTGGCCGTCTGCAGCACGCTGGTTACGGCGATGTCCACATTGCGCCCGATCATCCGCCGCGCGTGATCCACCACCACCATGGTGCCGTCGTCGAGATACCCAACCCCCTGGTTGTACTCCTTGCCTTCCTTGAG
>JASHUF010000197.1 GCA_030040175.1 Acidobacteriaceae bacterium | reverse complement strand
CTGACCACGGCGCCGGAGGCGTTGGGCAGGTTGAAGAAGGTGGCGTTGTCGGGGGTCACGTTGTTGATGCTGATGCCCAGGTAGCCGTGGTGCACCGAGCCGGTCTTCATGATCTGGTCCACAGAGGCGCGCACCATCTGCGAGGGAATGGCAAAGCCGGCGCCGGCAAAGGAGCCGCTGTTGGAGATGATGAAGGTGTCGATGCCGACAAGCTGCCCGTAGGCGTCCACCAGCGGGCCGCCGGAGTTGCCGGGGTTGATGGCCGCGTCCGTCTGGATGAAATCACCGGGCTTGCGCGGGTCATCGGAGTACGGGTTGGGCCGGTCGAGTCCGCTCACAATGCCGCGGGTCACGGTGAAGGGAAAGTTGCCGAAGGGATTGCCGAAGGCGAGTACGGTTTCTCCGGGATGGAGCTGCGTCGAGTCGCCCCAGGCGATCGTGGGCAGGCCGTGCGTGTCGATCTTGATCACGGCCAGGTCGTCGAGCTTGTCCACGCCCACCACCTTGGCCGGGAAGACGCGGCGGTCATTCAGTGTTACGCGAATCTGCGTCGATCCGTCCACCACGTGATCGTTGGTCACGATGTAGCCGTCGGGCGCGATGATCACGCCGCTGCCGATGCCGTGCTCAAACTGCGGCTGCGGCTTCACACCCTGCCCGCCGAAGCCGAAGAAGAACTGGCGGAACTGCGGCGGCAGGTCCTGCGGATTCAGGCCGCCGAAGCCCTGGCCGTTGCCGCCGTCCCCGGTTTGGTCCGCGTTGACGCGCGAAGTCACCGCAACATTCACCACGGCGGGCGTCACCCGTGCTGCGACGGCTTCCACGGCATTGTCAAGGGCCACCAGCGGCGCCACGCTCGACTGATCGAGCGGCGGCGCGGATGCCACGGCGGCAGCATGCACCGAGTTGCGGCCGGAGAAAAAGGCGAAGGTGAGGATCAGCACTGCGGCTGCCGCCAGCGGCGCCACCACGGAGTTCGTCCTCGCTACTAAAGAATTAGTTGTTGTCGGCATGAGCTCTCTCCCTTGCGGTTGAAGTTGACGTTTAGAGTTGGATGATCAGCCAGCCGCTCGAGAGCGGCAGAATAGCTTGCTGATGCAAGACGGAATTGAAACCTGTGTTGGGCCGCGCGGAGTTTTTGCCCGCAGCCTGTGAATTCCCGCCGGGGGCGGCACCGGCGCTCGCCGGGTAAACGCGCAGGATCAGCTGCGTCACAGTGATCTGGCGCGTGCTGCTCTTACCGGGCTGCGCGGGCGATGCAGCATCGGAATCTGCATCCGCGCTGAAGTCCTGCACCTTGCCTGAACCTGTGCCGGGCGTTTCCACCTGCTCCCAGGTGGTCAGCACGATCCACTGCTGCGGCACCGCAGCTTCCGGCGCCGCCCCCGGCGTGACGGAGCTGGCCGTCTCGGCGTCAGTCATTGTTCGCCGCGATTCGGCCAACGCAAGTCCGGGTTGGTTCGCTTCACGGATCGCCTTTGCGCCGGCAACGGCTTCCGGCCTCGCTGCGCCGTTTCTCCTTATGCCGCTTTTCACGGCCCGCGGCGATGCGGACGGCACGACCGCGATTGCGTTGATGGCGCGAAACGCCTCCGCGCTGCGCCCATCCAAGGCAACCAGCCGCTCCGGCGAGTTCTGTGCCTGCGGCAGCCGCGCCGTCTGCGCCTCGGCGTCCGGCGCGCTCACAAAAGCAACCATCTGCGGCAGGCGCGCCAGTTCCGCCGCGCCCAGCAAAAGTCCGCAACCCAGCACGCTCACAAGCGCTCGCGACCCGAGCGGGCTCAGCATTTTCTTGCGCCACAAAATGCTGTGCACGCGTCCGGCGAGCTCCGAGCGGCGCTCGAACGCACCCAGAGAGAGCGCGGCCGAGGCGCGGCCCGCCAGGTTCCGGTCGCGATTGTGTTTCAACTGCCTCTCGGCCATGCTGGCCAGGCAGGCAGCGTAGGCTCGCGGCGCGCGCGTCACCCGCACCACGCCCTCGTCGCACGCCATCTCGCGCTCGCGGCACAGCCGGTGTTCCATCCATGCCAGCGCGGGATTTAAAGGGAAGAGAACCAAGGCAAGCTTCTGCAGCAGATTGGTCCAGTCATCGCGCCGGCGCAAGTGCTCGCACTCATGCAGGATCACCTGCTCGAGCTCGCCCGGCGTCAGCCGCGCAGAGAGCCAATCGGGGATGAGAACCCGTGGCGCCAGGAAACCGATCACGCTGGGCCGATCGATCTCTCTGCTGATGCACACCGCAACCCGTCTGCGCCCGTTGGCGCCGGCCGCAAGGATGCCCGAAAAATCTCCGTCAATCGGGCTTGCGTCTTTCCAGAGTTTCCCCAGCCGCAGCGTGTGCACGGCGAGATCGACTGCGCGCGCGAGGGCGAGCACAAGCCACAGAGCCGCAATCGCCAGCGTCCAGCGCGCGTCGAGCGTGATCCACGACCGTGTGGCTGCGCTGCTTGCGAGGGTCGCACCGCTCGCGGCTGCGGGGTGCAGCAGCAGCGGCAGAACCGGCAAACCCGCCACCACCGCAAACCCGCCCGCCCACACGCTGAAGCGATGCGCCCCGGAGAGGCGCGGCATGAGGCGCAGGCAAAGCGCCAATCCCGCGGCAACTGCCGCGCCTTGCCACAGCGCCGCAACCGCAATCGGAGCGGCCACCCGCGCCAAAACGGCAAACGCGGCGCTCAGTTCGTGTCCGGCAGCCTGCGCTACGGGAGAAAAGCCGGCAAGGGCAGACAAATCCATGCGCTTATGCCTCTTTCCTCTCCGGTTGCGCCGCGCCCTGGGCGCGGATCGCCGCCGCGTCAGTCGCATCGGGCGCCGCGCTCCGGATCGCTTCCTTCAGCCGCTCCAGCTCCTCGGCGGAAATCTCCTTGTCGTCGAGCAGCGAAAGCAGCAGCCGCTCGCGCGAGTTGCCGAAGAAACGATTCAGCATGTGCCGCACCTCGGTCCGGCTGGCCTCATGCTCCAGCACGCAGGGCCTATAAACAAACGCGCGCCCTTCCTGCCTGTGATCGACGTATCCCTTTTGCTCGAGGATGCGAATGGTCGTGAGCACGGAGTTGTAGGCCAGGGTTTCGCCTTCGGGCATCGCGGCCACGAGATCGGTGACAGCCGACTCACCGCGCCGCCAAAGAATTTTCATCAGCCTCAGCTCGGCTTCGGTCAGCGTATTGGACTTCTTGGGAGGCATCCTGTTGATTCCATGGGCGCGAAGCCGGTTCCGGGTCCGCTCTGCCATCATTATAGACGTACCAACTAAAGGATTAGTTATACAATGTGAAAAATTTTTCGCGCTCCGGGTCGCCGCCATGGCGACCCTCCGCCGGTCTGCTATGCTTTCCCCTTAACGGGAGAGCACAACGATGGCCAAGAGCGTGAACAAAGTCATTCTTTTGGGGAATGTGGGCAAGGACCCCGAGATTCGCTCCACACCCGGAGGCACCATGGTGGCCAATTTCACCCTGGCCACCAGCGACCGGCAAAAGGACGCGCAGGGGAACTGGCAGGATCGCACCGAGTGGCACAACCTGGTCGCTTTCACGCGCCTGGCCGAGATCGTCCGCGATTACGTGAAGAAGGGATCGAAGCTCTTCATCGAGGGCAAGATCCAGACACGCAGCTGGGACGACAAGGAATCGGGCCAGAAACGCTACCGCACCGAGATCATCGTGAACGATCTATCGCTGCTCTCCACACGCGAAGAGGGCGCGGGCGGTTACAGCCGGTCTACGAGCCAGTCGGGGAGCCAGTCTGGGAGCCAGTCGCCGGCTGCGAATTACGACCAGCGCCAGCCCGCCGCAACCGATGACTTTGCCCACTCCGCCGAAATCTCCGACGAGGATATTCCCTTCTGACCGGCGCTCGCCGATCGCGCTCTCGTCGTGCCGGCGCATCGCGCCGCGATCCCGCTCGGAACGGCGCGCAGCCTCAGGCCATATAGCCTGTGATCGGAGCAGGAATTGTGCGCGGCATACACAGAGCCATCGAGTTGACGCCGGT
>JASHUF010000196.1 GCA_030040175.1 Acidobacteriaceae bacterium | reverse complement strand
GCTGCGCAAAATCAACGCGCGGCTTTAGCCGCTGAGGGACGTTTTTCGCTTCGGTCCTCGCCAACTGCCATTTTTCAGCAAGCTCTTCAGTCGTGCCGATAAGCGCCAACAAAATCGCGGCCTTTAGCCCCTGAGGGGCGTTTGCACATCGCCTTGGGCCATTGAGGCAACCAGCTAGAATTTTGTCGTAGTGAACGTCGCCGCCCGCTCTTCGCGCCACGTCGGCAGCGCGGACGCCTGTTTCTCGAGGACCCAGACGGGCGTGTGGCAATAGGTCTTGAAGATCCACGGCAGCGCGCCGCTCAGGAAGGGATGCAATCCATAGCCCTTGAGCGCGCGGATATTGAAGTGCCCGTTGCGGGTCACGAACTCTGTCATGGAATGAATCGCATAGCCGCGGATGTGCGATCCGCGGATGGCCATGGTGGTCGGCTGTCTGCCCAGCGCCAGCAGAAGGCAGTTGTGCAGGGCGCTGAGGTTGGGAACGCTGAGGATGAGAAATCCGCCCGTCCTCAGCACCCGGTGAATCTCCGTGAGCGCGCCGTAGATGTTCTTGATGTGCTCGAAGACCTGGTTGCAGATCACCACGTCGAAGGCCGAGTCCGCATCGGGAAAGTCGTCGGTTTCAAGGTCCACCTTGCGGAACTCGATCCCCGCCTGCTTCACCTCGTCCAGCCGCCAGTCCTGCCAGTCGTAGATCACGGCGCGGCGCGGCGCCTGGAGCTGCGCGCGATAAGCAAGGGTCTGCCATCCGGTATGTCCCCCCACCTCCAGAAGGCTGGTTCCGGCCGAGGCGAAGCGGCCGGTCAGACGGGCGATGGCGTCTTTGACCAGAAACATGGTCTTGTCGTGGCGCCGCGGTGACTCCATCGGAACCTTGCACGCAAGTTGAAAGTCTCTGAGCGTCCTGGGGGAATTCAATCGCCGGCTCCCGGTGGGCGGAATTGTCCGCGGCATTGCACGCGAAAGTGTGCGCCCATCTTAGTAGACGCCTGGGCTCAGTCGCAAGAATCGGTCCCGGAATTCAGGACACGCGATTCTGATCGATGGATTGCCTTCGGCGTTGCCCGCCTGCTCCATCGCCGTTACCGGATACGCCCGCGGGCGGACCGCTATAGAATGCGAGAGACCAACGACGCGATAAGGAGAGCGGGTTTGGCGGTCCTGGCCGTGCAGCAGATCCGGCGGATGCGCGGCGGCGCGCAGGGGCAGTTGATGCTGGGCGCCGACGGGCACATCTACGTGGTCAAATTCCAGAACAATCCCCAGCACCGGCGCGTGCTGGCCAACGAGTTTCTCGCCTCGCGCCTGGCCCTGGCCGCCGGGCTCGCCGTGCCCCGCGTGGAGCTGGTCGAAGTCTCGGCGTGGCTGGTCGAAAACACGCCCGGCCTCGAGATCGATCTCGGCCGCAGGCGCGAGCGCTGCCAGCCGGGCCTGCAGTTCGGCTCGCGTTTTGCCGGCGGCACCATGCCCGGCCAGGTGCTCGACTACCTGCCCGAGGAGCAGCTCGCGGAGGTCAGGAACCTGGCCGAGTTCGCCGGCATCCTCGCCCTCGACAAGTGGACCGCCAACGCCAACGGCCGCCAGGCCGTCTTTGTGCGCCGGCAGCGCGAGCGCCGCTACTCCGCCGTCTTCATCGACTTCGGCTACTGCTTCCACGCCGGCGACTGGCGCTTTGAGGACGCGCCGCTCCGTGGCGTCTACTACCGCAATACTGTTTACCAAGAAGTGAAAGCGTGGAACGCCTTTGAGCCGTGGCTGACAAGGATGGAGACCATGCCCGAGGCAACCGTCTGGTCCGCGGCCGGCGAAGTTCCTCCCGAATGGTACGGCGGCGATCTCGGAGAAATGGAGGCGCTGGTTGAAAAACTGCTCCTGCGCCGCAGCCGCATCCGTGATCTGATCGAGGAGTTCCGCCGCTCCGACCGGGACCCGTTTCCCCATTGGGGAACCGCATCTCCGGCGCCGGCGCCCGATCCCTGGCAGCGCGCGCAGGCGCGCGCTAGCATGAACCTGAGGGCCAACTGACCATGGGCCGGAGAGTGAACTGACGATGGGCGCGGGGGGCCAACTGACCATGGGCCGGAGAGTGAACTGACGATGGGCCCCAAGCGGAGCGAGGATCGAGACATGGGCCGGAGCGTAGACCGGGACATGGGCCGGAGCGGGGATCGAGACATGGGCCGGAGAGTGAACTGACGATGGGGCGGCAACAAAATACGCGAGGCCCGGGAAGACCGGCTCCAAATATCGCCCGCCGCGCCTGCGCGTTTCAGTTGCTCCGCTATGTGCCCGACGCGGTGCGCAATGAGTACGTGCACATCGGCGTCATCCTGCGCGAACCGGGAACGAACGGGTCCCCCGAACGCATTCAAGTCCGCCTCACCCGCGACTGGCGCCGCGTGCGCTGCCTCGATCCCGATGCCGACACCGCCGTGCTCGAAGGCATGGAGAGCGAGCTGCGCGCCCGGCTCGAACAGGAGACCGGGGGCCCGCTCATGGCCATCCTCGAGGAGTCGCTCTCCCTGGGCGTGCAGATGACCGAGGCCCGGGCGTATCTCGCCGAGAGCCTGCCCGCCGGCCTAGAGGAGCTGATGCGCCTCTACGTCGATCCGCCGCCGCGCGAAAAGCTTCCCCGGCTCACCGCGCGCGCCGCCATCCAGGGCGAGATGCGCCGCGCCTTCGAGCACGCGCAGGTCTGGGACCTGATGCGCAAGCGCATCGCCGCCTCCGACTACACCCGCCCCGGCGACCCGCTGCGCATCGATGCCGGCTACCGGCCCAACGGCCTCATCCGCATGTTCCACGCCGTCAGCCTGGATCCGGGAGTGGAGACGGCGAAGGTTCTGGCTTTTTCGGCAGCCGCGCTGCATGCGGGCGTGGAGCGCGTGGAAAAGGCCGAGCTCGAGCTCACGGCCATCATCGAGCCTGTGACCAAGCTCGGCGCCGTCTCGCCCCAATCCGGGGAGGCCGAGCCGGAGCGGCTGGCCCTCTACCGCTTCGGGGTCGAGACCATGGAGGAGCACCGCATCCGCGTGCTCACCACCTCCGACCTGGGCCGCGTGGCCGAGACCGCGCGCCGGGAGCTGCGCGTTTAGAACTGCGCCCCTGAGCCGACAAGCGGGCCTGCAGGTCTTGCCGAACTGCGTCCGCTCCCCTCCCACGCGCCAGTTCTCCGGCGCGCCGGGCATCGATTCCCGCGCTGCTACAATCGGAGAGGCCGCAGATGCAGGAGATTTCTCCCCTTTACGCCCTTCGCGAACGATGACCCTCCGCCTCTTCAACACCCTCTCGGGACAACTGGACCCGCTCATCCCCTTGGACGGCAAGGCGCTCGGCATGTACGCCTGCGGGCCCACGGTCTACGACTACGGCCACATCGGCAACTTCCGCACCTTCCTGCACATCGACGTGCTGCGCCGCTTCCTGCGCCTCACCGGCGTCGAAGTCCGCCAGGTCATGAACATCACCGATGTGGACGACAAGATCATCCGCAACGCCGCCGCCGCCGGCCAGCCCATCGGCGCATACACCGCGCCCTACGAAGAGGCGTTCTTCGCGGACCTCGACGCCCTGCGCATTGAGCGGCCGGAGCTGATCGCACGGGCCACGGATCACATCCCGCAGATGGCCGCCCTCATTGAGCGGCTGGCGAAAGCGGGCGCCGCCTACCGCACCGACGACGGCTCCTGGTACTTCCGCATCGCCGCCTTTCCCGCCTACGGCAAGCTGAGCAAGAAGGACCTTTCCGGCATGGAGGACGGCGCGCGTGTCGATGTCGACGACTACGAGAAGGACTCGGCCCGCGACTTCGCCCTGTGGAAGGCGGCCAAACCCGGCGAAACCTCGTGGGAGACCCCCCTCGGCCGCGGCCGTCCGGGCTGGCACATCGAGTGCTCCACCATGGCCATGGAATACCTGGGCGAGAGCTTCGATCTGCACGCGGGCGGCGAGGATCTGATCTTCCCGCACCACGAGAACGAGATTGCGCAGAGCGAGACGGCCACGGGCAAGCCCTTCGCCCGCCACTGGATGCACGTGCGCTTCCTGCTCGTCGACGGGCGCAAGATGTCGAAGAGCGAGGGCAATTTCTACACTCTGCGCGACCTGCTGCTCAAGGGCTACCGCGCCTCCGCGATCCGCCTGGCGCTCATCTCCGTCCCTTACCGGCATCCGCTCAACTTCACTTTCGACAGCCTGGCCGACTCGACCGGCGCCATCGACCGCCTGCGCACCTTTCGCGCCCGGCTCGTCTCCGGCCCGTTTCCTGAAGGCCAGAACCCGGCCCTCGAAGCCGCGGCGCTCGCAGCGCGGGAAGCCTACCGCGCGGCGCTGGCCAATGACCTGAATACCGCTGACGCGCGCGCGCCCGTCTTCGATCTGGTGCGCAGCGCCAACACGGCCATGGACAAGAGCGAGTTCTTTTTGGGCAACCGCGCTGCGGTTCTCGCCGTGCTCGAGGACTTTGACGCGGTCTTTGCAGTCATTGCCGATCACGATGCCGAAGCCACGCGCCGCGCGCTGGCCTGGGCTAGAGGCTCGGGGCGCATGGACAGCGTAGCCCCGGAGCTGGTGGCCAGCGCGTCCATCTCTGATGCGGAAGTGGACACGCTGGTGGCCGAACGCAACCAGGCCAAGAAGCAGCGCAATTTTGCCCGCGCGGACGCGATTCGCGCGCAACTGGCGGCAAAGGGCATTGTCATCGAGGATTCGAAGGACGGCACGCGCTGGAAACGAAAATGAAAGGCAGCGTTCAGCTTTCGGTTCTCAGCCTGCCGTGCCCGCAGCTCGCCTTTTCGAGCGTGCTCCGGTAATTGTGCGTCCGGTCAAGCCGATTGAAAGCTGAGTCGGTCGCGGGCAGGGATTCGGGGCGGCCCTGGCGCGCAAACTTCCCCCTGCGTCCCCCTTCGACGACTTTGCGGGGAATTTGGATTCCGGCGGCTTTCAATTCGCCGTAGCGTAGACTCCCTGTTCGCCGTAGATGCCTTCGGCGCCGGTGCTCACGTGAACCACGGTGTTCAGCGTACCCGCCCAGGTGAACAGGCTGCTCGCGCACACCAGCTCGATGATCTCCTCGTCGCTGAAGTGACGGCGCAGCTCCTCGAACAAGCTGTCGTCCACGCCGTGTGGATCGACCACGATACGATCAACCAGCTTGAGAGCGGCCGTCTCGCGCGGCGTGAACGCCGAGGTATCCAGCGTGCCGCGCAGCGCCGAGACTGCCTGTGCCTTGTTCATGCCGGTGATGTCGCGCAGCCCCAGCCCCGCTTCCCGCGGCTTAACCTGGCCGGCCACCGGCTGCAGGCGCACCGTTGCGCAATAAGTGCAGGCGTTCAGGTTGGCTCCGCGCAGCCGCATCAGTTCGAGCAGAGGCGGTTCAATCAGTCCGCCTTGCCCGGCAAGGAAATAGGCAAACATCGCTGCGGCGCGCTTCAACAGCTCAGGCCGGCGCGCCAGGAGCCCGAACATCTCGGTATCGCCGAAACCGTTCCTGGCGAAATCGATGAGTCCGTTTACGGTTGCGTCCGGAGACGAACCCGGCGCAAGGGACGGGATTCTTGCGGACATGCTTTCTCCTTTCTGTCCTTGGATTCCCAGTCGTTGATTCCCAATTGTGTCCCGGGGTCCCGACCCATATACTTCCAGTTTTAGGCTTAGAGGGGTAAATGTACTCTTAAGATCTTCGAATGTCCAGAGAGGAAGATGCTTGCCCATGGAAGCCGACGAAGCCCAGGAACTCGAGGAGCATGCTGAGCACGGATCGCATGAAGGCATGCGTCCCGTGGCCTTCACCATGGCCGTGCTGGCCGTGCTCGTAGCCATCACCACCGTCCTCGGCCACCGCACCCACACCGAGGCTATTCTCACCCAGAACCGGGCCACCGACCAGTGGAACTTCTACCAGGCGCACAAGATCCGCGCCAACGACACCGAGCTGATGACCGACCTGCTGGGCGTGGTGACGGTCACCGACCCCAAGGCCGCCGCCAAGCTCGCCAAGTCCTACGCCGACCACCAGGCCAAGTGGGCGCAGGAGCTGGACGAGGCCGAAAAACAGGCCCACGAGTTCGAAGCCGACGTGAGCCGTGCCGAGGCCCGCGCCAACCGCTTCGACCTCGCCGAGGCCCTGCTCGAGATCGGACTGGTCATCACCTCTGTGACCCTGCTGACCCGGAGCCGCATCTACTGGTATCTCGGCATCGTCTTTTCCCTGGCCGGGATCGCCTCGGTCGCGTCTGCGTATCTTCTCCGTTAAAGGAGAGGAGGCAGGCAAGCAGACGCTGAAAAGCCGGCGCCAACCCGGCATGACACGGGATCTCTTCCCAACCGGGAGGCATCCGCTTAGGGGGAACTGCATTGCTGCGCGCTGGGGCCATCGCCATTCTTCTTTTTAACTGCGCGGCGCTCTGCGCGCAGTCGCTCCCCTCCACTGATTCCTCGTCCCCCGGCCTCTCCGCGGAATTGGGATTCAGCTACAGCCTGCCGCCCGGCTGGGTGGTGGCCGCAAGCAAGTCTGCCCCGCCCGCGGAGGGGACGCAGCAGCAATCCCTCGCGACTCAGGGCACAGTCAAGGGAACCGCATGCATCCGCGTGCCCTTGACGGCCCGGCACGGCACTCCCTCCTCGGTCATTGTGGTCGTCGATCTGCCCTTCGACTGCTACGGCCAGCCCATGACCGGGCAGGATCTGGCCGGTTTCGGCCAGGGCGCGGCCGACGGGCTCAAGCAGGAGTTCGATCTCATCGACCCGGTCTTCGGCCTCTACTCGCTGGGCAGCCATCGTCTCTGGATCGAGCGCGCCAAGGGCAGTCCCAAGGGCCATTCCCAGACCCAGTACACGATGGAGATCGCCTGCAGTCTACTCAAGAAAAGCGCGGCCTGCTGGATGACGCTGGCTGCCGACGCGAGCAGCCTGCACGCCTTCGAAAACGGCTCGGTGACCCTCGACGGCGACGCGGCCACGCCGCTGGTGCCGGCCAACGCCTTCGACCAGACGCCGTCGTCCTAGAGCTGGTTGCAGCAATGGCCCATGGCGATGAGAAAACGCCCCTCAGGGGCTAAAGCCCGCGATTTTGTTGGCGCTTATGGGCACGAGTCAAGTCGTGCCCTTTCAAAACACCATTGATGCAACCGGTCCTAGAACCGCACCCGGAACCCCTCCCGTTCCGTCCCGCGCCTGCCCGGCGCGTCCCCGCTCACTCCGGACGTGGAGGCGCGTCCCTGGCTCGTGGTATCCTCAGCTGGAGCGGAGACTTCCATGCAGGCGCGCCTTTCCCGGCATTTGGCGACGGCTCCGGCCACGAAGCGCTGGTCGCGGTCGCGCGCCCGTTCGATCTGCCCGCGCCGGCACCTGCGCGTGCTGCCCGTCCGCACCCGACCTAGCCTCTTCGGCGGCGACTGATCCCGAGCCGTCCGAAGATTCTCTCTCGCCCAAGTCTCGCCCGCGTTGTTCTTTTGCCGGGCGAGGGGAATGAACGATCCCCATCGAGGGCATGGCCGGCCTTGCGCATGTGCCGCGAAGGCCGCCCAACGCAATCTGCCCCTGACGCAATCTGCCGAGGAGACAAGTGCTATGACGCGAGAACAGATGCACGCGCAATTCGGGCCCAGGCTGGTCACTGCCCTGCCCGGTCCCAAGGCCCAGGCCGCCGTGGCCGCCGACCGCCGGCTGGTTTCGCCCAGCTATACCCGTTCCTATCCGCTGGTGGCCAAACGCGGACGCGGCATTCGTGTGGAAGACGTGGACGGCAACGAGTTCCTCGACTTTGCCGCAGGCATCGCCGTGGTCTCCACCGGCCATTGCCATCCTGAAGTGGTGGCCGCCATCCGCAAGCAGGCCGGAGAGCTGCTGCACATCTCCGGAACCGATTTTTACCACGAGGGGCTGACCGTCCTGGCCGAGCGGCTCTCTGCGATCGCGCCCATGCCCGGCCCGCACCGCTTTTTCTTCGGCAACTCCGGCGCCGAGGCCATCGAGTGCGCGCTCAAGATCGCCCGCTATCACACCGGCCGCCAGCACATCCTCTCGTTCCTGGGCGCATTCCACGGGCGCACCATGGGCGCGCTCGCGCTCACCGGCTCCAAGCCGCAGCAGAAGCGCCGTTTCGCGCCGCTCGTTTCCGGCGTCACCCACGTGCCCTTCCCTTACACCTACCGCGGCTGCACCGGCGGCGCCAAGGAGCAGGAGGCCTTCAGCCTGGGCTGCGCACGCCACATCGAAGAGAGCATCTTCAAGACCATCCTGCCGCCGGAAGAAGTGGCCGCCATCTTCGTCGAGCCCATCCAGGGCGAGGGCGGCTATGTAGTCGCGCCCGACAGCTTCCTGCGGGAGCTCAGGGCCATCTGCAACCGGCACGGGATTCTCCTGGTTGCGGACGAGGTGCAAAGCGGCGCCGGGCGAACCGGCAAATGGTGGGCCATCGAGCACGCGGGCGTGGAACCCGACATCGTCTGCATCGCCAAGGGCATCGCCAGCGGCATGCCGCTCGGCATCTGCATGACACGCGCCGAGATCATGAACTGGGTGCCGGGATCGCACGCGTCGACCTTCGGCGGAAACCCGGTTTCAATCGCAGCGGCGCTTGCCACCCTGGAGATCCTCGAGCGCGAAGCCATCGCCAACGCCGCGCGCGTGGGCGCCTCGATGCTGGACCGGCTGCGCGGCTGGACGCGCACCCACCCGCACGTGGGCGAGGCGCGTGGACGGGGGCTGATGATCGGCATCGAGATCGTGAAGAACCAGGCCACGCGCGAGCCGGCCCCCGAGCTGCGCAATCGCCTGGAGACGCTGGCCTTCGAGCGCGGCCTCATGATCCTGGGCTGCGGAGAAACCTCGCTGCGCCTGGCCCCGCCTCTGGTGGTCACCGAGGAGGAGGCAAGCGTCGCGCTCGACCTGCTTGAAGATGCCCTGACCGCTGCCGAAAAGGAGTTCGAACAAACGGGCAGGCTGGAAACCGTTCCCGCCTGATCCCGGAGTGGACCCAAAGAATGGGAGGAACGGCCTTCTTCCGCGCCTGCGGCAAATGGGGCATAATGAAGAGCAATTTTCCCCCGCAGGCAGAGAGGATCCCGGCCGCGGGCGCGCGTTTCAACGGCTCGCGGCCTGAGCCGGCTCGCGCGGCGCGGAAGTTGGGCGATGCGGCGGCTGGCGCAAAAGCGGATCGACTGGATGGAACGCGTGCTCGCCCGCCTGGAGGCGAGGGCGCGCCGGCGCGGAGCCGCGCTTGCTGCGCATCTGGCCACCGGCATCGAAGGCGAAGACGCAGTCTACTTCTATCTGCGGCGCCAAGGGTACGTCGTCGTGGCCCGGCGCTGGTCGGCGGGCAATCTGCCCGGCGATCTGGACCTGATCGCGTGGCAGGGCGGACAGCTTTGCTTTATTGAAGTGAAGACGCGCACCGCCCGCGACGCGAGCCCCGCCGAGATCGCCGTCGATGCGCACAAGCGCGGCCTCTTGCGGCGGCTGGCCCGCAGCTACGTGCGCCAGTTGCCGCGTGCCGAGCCGCCGCCGACCCATGCTGTTTCGGTGCGCTTCGACGTGATCAGCGTCTACCTGGTGCCGGGCAAGCCGCGGGAGTTCCTGCACTTCGAAAATGCGTTTGCCTGGAAAGAACCGCAGGATGAATCGGCTTGAGGTCAGCCAGGCGGCAAACTACGTTGAAAACGATGTTCCGCAGCCGCAGGAGCGCGTGGCGTTGGGATTGATGAAATTGAATCCCTGGCGGATCAGCGTCTCTTCGTAATCGAGCGTCATGCCCTTGAGGAACACGAAGGATTTGGGGTCGATGAAGACGCGCACCCCAGCGAAGGCGAAGACGTGATCGCTTTCGCGGGGCCTGGCCTCGAGCCGCATGGAATAGGAGTGGCCCGAGCAGCCCCCGCCGATGACGCCCAGGCGCAAGCCGCCCTCCTCGGGCGAGATGCCTTCTTTGGCAAGCTCAACGCGGATGTGCACCACGGCAGAATCGGTGACGTGCAGTCCGTCCGCCGGCGCCGGGGGCTGCGCTCCGGCCTTCGCCTGCTCGGTACGGACGGAATCCGCGCCCGGCGCGGGTTTCGATCCCAGAGTGACCATGTCTGCCATCGTTTCTCCTCTTGCCTTCGCGTTTTCTCTTCGCTTGCCCTGCTTTTTTTGATGCTTCAACCGCGCCTGCGGACTCGCTCCCCGGCCAATTCCATGCTGCTCTTTGCCGCCTCGTCCCGCGGCACGAGCTCGCGCAACCTCTTCACCGCGCTCACCACTCGCGCAGCCACGTAGTCCACCTCGACTTCGGTGTTGAAGCGGCCCAGGCCGAAGCGAATCGAGCAATGCGCCGTCTTGTCGTCGAGGCCCAGGGCGCGCAATACGTGTGAGGGCTCGTGCGCAGCCGAGGTGCACGCCGACCCGCTCGAGAGCGCCACATTGCTCACCGCCATCATCAGCGACTCCGCCTCGACGCCGAAAAAGCTCATGTTCAGATTGCCCGGAAGCCGCGATTCCATCGACCCGTTCACGCACACGCCGTCCAGTCCGCCTTGGAGCGTTGCCTGCAGCCGGCCGCGCAGGGCGCCCAAACGCGCGGACTCCGCTTCCATCTCCACGCGCGCGATCGCACACGCCTTGCCCAGGCCCACAATGCCGGGCACGTTCAGCGTCCCGGAACGCAGGCCGCGTTCGTGGCCGCCGCCATCCACCCGCGCGGTAATCGCAACCCGCGGGCTGCGCCGGCGCACGTACAGCGCGCCCACCCCTTTGGGGCCGTAGATCTTGTGTCCGCTGAGCGAGAGCAGGTCGATCCCATCGGCGTTCACGTCGATGGGAACCTTGCCCACGGCCTGCGCCGCGTCGGAGTGAAAGAGCACGCCCTTTTCGCGGCAGATTCTGCCGATGGCGCCGATGGGCTGGAGGGCGCCGATCTCGTTGTTCGCGGCCATGATGCTGACTAAAATCGTCTCCGCGCCCAGGGCCCGCTTTACTTCTTCCGGATCGACCAGCCCGTCCGCCTTCACCGGCAAATAAGTTATGCGGAAGCCAAATTTCTCCAGCCGCCGGCACACGTCAAGCACTGCCCTGTGCTCGGTGGCCTGGGTGACGATGTGGTTCCCGCGCTTGCGGTTGGCCTCGGCCACGCCCTTGAGGGCCAGGTTGTTGCTCTCCGTTGCCCCGGAGGTGAAAACCATCTCCTGGGGTGTGGCGCCGATGAGCTGCGCCGCCTGCGCCCGCGCCGTCTCCACCGCCTGCTCGGCCTCCCAGCCAAAGGAGTGGCTGCGGCTGGCCGGGTTGCCGAAACGCGTGGTCAGGCAGGGCATCATTGCCTCCAGCACCCGCGGGTCCAGCGGACAGGTGGCCTGGTTGTCCATGTAGATGGGTAGATGAACACCGGCCGGAACCTCGATCTGGCTTTGCATTCGGGTCATGGAGGATGACTCCGCAAATGGCCCGGATTCTGCTCCCGCGCCCCTGCGGGCGCAGCAGCCGGTGCTAGAGCGTCAGCGTGACCAGCGGGCTGGCCTGCACAAGGCGCGGCGCCGGATGCTCGTGCTCGGAGAGATCCTGAATGCTGATGCTCTTCAAAACCCCGGCGATTGTGTCATTTACGCGCGCCAGCGGCTCCTTGATGGTGCAGCTCGGGGTCAAATCGCAGCCTTTGGCGCCCTTGGTGCAGGAGGTAATGAAAAACGGCCCGTCGATGGCATGGATCACCTCGTAAGCCGAAATCTCCCGCGCGTCCCGTGCCAGCGCGTAGCCGCCGTTCATCCCCGCGTGGGAGCGCAAAAGTCCCGTTTTGGTCAGCCGTTGCAGGATCTTGGCCAGCAACTGCGCCGGGATGCCGTAGGCGTCAGCCAAGTCCTTTGCGCTTAAGGCAGGGGTCTCCGGGTGCTCGGCGAGGTACTTGAGCGCCATCAGCCCGTAGTCGGCCTTCTTGGTCAGCTTGAGCATGCAATGCCGGCTGCACCGGTCCGGTTATAGTATATGACTGATTCTCTCGGCTTTGCCAGACCCGGTTCTCTTTACACCGCGGGGGCCATCCCCTGAAAAAAGTAACCAGACCCCCCAAAAAGATTCAACCAAATAGGCTTTTAAAAATTATGGAAGTCGGGCTACAATCTGGCCCCAAGAGCAATTTCTAGACGATTGATGGTTACCGAGTGCAGACATCCCCGGGTGCGAGTCGTGTCCCGGCACGAAGACACCGAGTTTGTGGAATGCCTGGAGTGCGGCGAGGTCTTTGATTCAGAAGAATTCCGCGACATGGAGATCGAAGACTCGGCGGAGACGGAAGACGTCTCCGGCGACTCCTAATTCCCCCACGTAATTCCACCTCTCATCATGCGCGCTTTCCTTGGGTCCTTCACTTGGGCGCGGAACCGTTCGCCTGCGGTGCGCCGAGCCTTCTTGAGGCCAGCCATGCATAATGCAGCCCCGAGGCCACGGTAAGCACCATGGTCAGGTCGAGGGCAAAGGTGCGGAAGTAGACCACCCAGAGCGCCGGGGTGAGCTGCTCGAGCAGCACTGCGGCCACGGCGCCGATCTGCGCCAGCGTATTGGCCTTGCCGAAGAGGCTGGGATGAAACTCCCTGCGGCCGGCGGCGGCGTAGAGGATGGCCGCGACCAGCAGAATCCCCACATCGCGCCCGAAGACCAGCACCGTGACCGTAACCGGCATGAGCCCCTTGTGCAGAAGCACCAGAAACAGCGTGCTCAGCAGCAGCTTGTCGGCCACGGGATCGAGATAATGGCCGAGCATGGAGCGCTGCCTGAGCACGCGCGCCAGAGCTCCGTCGAGCAGGTCAGTCAGGCCGGCGGCCACAAACAGCGCGAAGCTGAGCTCGTAATAGCCTTCGAGAATGGCCGCCACCAGAAACGGCGCCAGGCAGATGCGCAGCAGAGTGAGAAAATTGGGAGCGGAGCGGAACGGGTTGAAACGGTCGGCGAGATGGGCCTTCATGACGGCGGTTCGATCGGTAATCTCCTGCGCTTACCCCATCGTATAGTAGTGATCGTACAGGAAGCGCGGGACAGGCAAAGCGAGGCCACACGGTTTGCGGTGCCTTTTGACCGCCAATACCGTACCCCAAGAAGAATCTAGACCGTAGGCGCGGCCACCACGTCCACCTGAGCGTAGCCCCCACCCAGAGCGCCGTCGCTGATCGTCAGATTGCCCGGCGTGTAATCGCCCGCACCGTACTGCACGCGCAGAGCCACGCTGTTGCCCAGCGAAGAATTCGCGGCGATGGTCCGCAGATGTTGCGGGCCGTAGATCGAAGTCCAGGTCTCGTTCATCTTGTCCATTGAGCACTGGGCGCTGAAAGATGCGTATGGCGCAATCGCCGTTGGATCGAAAACGAGCCCTTGCGCCTGGGCGTTCGCAATCATCCAGCCCAGCGTGATGTCGCAGAGGCGCGTGCCGTTGTCCACCGGCCCTCCCTGCGGCGTGCCTCCGCCCACGTCCCCGTGGCAGCCTGAGAACCACACCTGCACCATGGTCTGGCCCGGCGCCGACATCGAGGTCCAGAGGGTAGCGGGAAACTGCGCGCGCACCTCGTCGATGGCCAGAGCCTGGTAAGCGCTCTGCACGTCCGGGTGCAGCGTGGTGTCAAGAAAGCCGAACTGCGCTTCGTCGATTCCGCCGAAGATGGCGGGAATGCCGAGCGAACCCACCGTGTCCCACACGCCCACCATCTGGATGGGCACATTCGCAAGCGAACACGCGCCCAGGCCGGCAAGAATCGCGGCGCGGTTCACGGGATCGCGATACGCTTGGAAGGCTTGGGTAACGCAGTTGTTGGTGAAGCTGCCCGTGGGCAGCCCGCAGATGGCGATCATGCCCGCGAGGCTCCGCGCGGTGTAGGCGCCGCGGCTGAAGCCGAAGAGATAAATCCGGTCGCCGGGCTCGTAGGCGTGGCCAATGGTGGTGTAGCCATCCTGAATTTTCTGGAAGAGTCCCAGTCCAAAGGCGCCGTCGAGAACATGAGCGATCCCGGTGATCCCTGCGCCGATGCCGTCGTCGTAGTAAGTCACCTGATCGGCGCTGACGGTTAGCGCTTTATATAGGAGATAGACGTTGGTGCTGCTCCCGGGCGCATCCCAGGTGCCGTCGGCGCAATACACAATTCGCTTGGACATCGGAGTTCTCCGCTCTTTCCCCTTCTCCCTTTGCCGCAAAATGGAGAGGAGCGCCCAAAAGTCGAAGGCGCTTGCTCCTTAAGTCATGTAGTGATGGGAGACCGCTGAAAGTTACACACGTTTTATCACAGCTTCGGCTGCGCCGGAGGGAAAACTCCGCGCCCTCCCGCGGAAATTGATTGACAAAGCGCGTGGGGCGGTTTTCCATGCAACTATGTTCGGCAAAAAGGGGGAGAGAGCTGCCGGAGCTCGTGCGGCGCGCCTGGGCGTAATTGTGTTCGCGCTCGGCCTGCCGCTCGTCCTTGCCGGATGCGCTTCCTCGCTCAGCCCCCATGTGACCGCGCTGGCCGCGGCCACGGCGCCGGTGGCGGACCAGGCCACGGTTGCCTATCACACCGCGCAGGCAATCCACGCCGAGAGCGTGGATTATGACGCCGCCGCTTCCTTCGAGCAAACGCAGGTATTTATCCCCTCGAACATCCAGGATTGGCCGCCCGACAAAGACATCCAGATTCGTCTCGCCGTGCTCGAGGCCTTTCAGCTCTACGTGAAGGATCTAGGCACGATCACCGGCGGCACAGACTCACCCGCGCTCGATGCTGCGTCGAAGTCGATGGGCGAGAACCTGACCAACATTGCGAATACGCTGGCCCCCGCGGCGGAGACCGCGCTCGGCGTGGCGCCCGCGCCCTCCTCGACAACGGAGACCACGACCACAACCACCTCGAGCAGCACGACGACCACTACGTCGAGCTCGTCATCCACGCTGCCGCCGCTCGTCTCCCCGGAGGCGGCCAAGGGGATCAGCGTGGCCATCGATGCCCTGGGCCAGTTCCTGGTGAACCGCACCATCGAGAAGGAACTGCCGAAGCAGATCGAGGCCATGGACCCGCATGTGCAGACGCTCTGTGAGCTACTGGCTAGGGACATCACGCAGCTCCAAATTCACGAAAAACTCGACAGCGACGATGTGATCGAAAAGCAGATGACCTTCGCCAGCAATCCTAAGCTTGACCCGGAGGAAAAGCACGTGGAGTCCATGAAGCTGCCGGCGATGGCCCGCCAGCAACAGGCCAACGACCGGGCGCTGACGCAGTTGCGCGCGGCCATCGTGAATCTCGAAATGACGCACCACGCGCTGGCTGCGGCGGCGCAGGACAACAATCCGGAGAGCCTGACGCAAAAACTCAAAGACCTGAGTGCCGCCGGCGAGAGTTTGGGCAAGTTCTACTCGTCTTTGTCGCCAGCCAACTGACCCGCAATTTCGGAGGAGCGCACCGTGAGCACGCCGACACCTGGAAACCTACCCGCCGCGCCGACCATTCCCCTCAGCGACGACCTACAAGCAGCCTATTTCGATCTCTACAATAAGCTCGTGAATGAATGGGAATGCAATTCGGACGCTACTGCGCGAGAAGCGATCGGGCCCCAGCGGGATAATATCCGAGACCTCCTAGGCAAAGATACTATGTACAAGTTCAGCCAGGATACGGCAGTGTTCGCGGCCCTACAGGTCCAATTCAACTCAACCAATAGCGGCCTGAAAACCCTCCAGACTCAGATCAACGCGACCGCATCGCACTTTCAAACCGCGGCCGACATCCTGAACGCCATCGACAAGGTATTCGGGCTTCTGGGCGTCTCCTAGCGCCAATTTGACCGGAAATTCGAAGATACGGTATAGTTTAACCATGAGAATTTCGCTCGCAGGCCCGGGCTGTGCGTCGAGGTGTTGCGCATGTTGCTGCACGCTGCGCCGGTCCTGCGGGTAAGTCGAATCTGGCTCAAAGATTCTCTCAAGGCCGCGCAGGCAGCAATGCTGGCGCGGCTTTCGTGTTTTTGGGTCTTCAGTCAGTTGACGGTTCTGCTTTCGCGCTCCTTCGCCAAGGAGGCGCAAGGACGGGGCACGGAGTTGATGCAACGGGTTTCCGCACCGGTCGAATGACAGACTTTCTTTCCCATTCGCGGCGCTGGCTGCCAGCCTCCCGGCGGGCCTGCTGTTGTTGTCGCCCAAGTTGCTGCTAATTTTTCTCGCATTCCATTTTCAATTCACCTGCGCTTAAGGAGAGCTGAATTCGCCGCTCCCTTGGCGCAACTTTCGTTCAGCCGGTGCATTGCTGCCGCGGCTGGAGATTCTTGAGGAGACGGACGTGATGCAAGCACGAGGATTCAAAAGCATATTTGCCGCATTCTTTACCTTGTTCATCGCCTTGGGCGCGATGGGCGTGCATGCGCAGGTGGTGGGGGCGACGCTGAGCGGGACGGTGCGGGACGCGACCGGGGCGGAGCTGAGCGGGGCCACGGTAACGGTGAAGCAACTGGAGACGGGCGCGACGCGGACGCTGAGGACGGGCGCGGACGGGCGCTACGCGGCGCCGAGCGTGCCCGTGGGCGACTACACGGTGACGGCAGCGCACGACGGCTTTGCGGCGCAGGAGCGGACGGGCATCACGCTGGTGGTGGCCGAGAGCCTGGTGGTGGATTTCGAGCTGACGGTGGACGCGGTGCATACGGACGTGGTGGTCGAGGCCGAGTCGACGGGAGTGAACACCACCTCGCAGCAGACCTCGGGGCTGATCGACGAGCGCGCGGTGAAAGAGCTGCCGCTGAACGGGCGCAGCTACGACGAGCTGCTGACGCTGAATCCGGCCACGGTGAATTACACCGGGGAGCGCTCGGGCGGCATCGGGACCTCGAACTCGTCGGTGGGCAACATGTTCAGCGTGAGCGGGCGCCGGCCGCAGGATAATCTCTTTCTGCTGAACGGCATCGAGTACACGGGGGCCTCGCTGATCAACGTGACGCCGGGCGGCACGAGCGGGGAGCTGCTGGGGGTGGACGCGGTGCGCGAGTTCAATGTGGTGACGGACACCTACGGGGCCAGCTACGGCAAGCGCGACGGCGCGCAGGTAAGCATCGTGACCACGTCGGGCACCAACCAGCTGCACGGGACGGGGTTCGAGTTCCTGCGCAACAGCGCGCTCGATGCGCGCAATTACTTTGATCAGGCGGCCATCCCCGAGTTCCAGCGCAACCAGTTCGGCGGATCGCTGGGCGGGCCGATCAAAAAGGACAAGTATTTTCTGTTCGGCAACTACGAAGGCTTCCGCCAGAACTGGGGCCTGAGCGCGGTCACGCTGGTGCCGGACAACGAAGCCCGCGAGGGGTATCTGCCCAACTCCGCGGGCGAAGAGACGTACGTGGGCGTGAACGCCGCGGTGGTTCCGCTCCTGAGCCTGTGGCCGGCGCAGAACGGCCCCGAGCTCTTGTCGAACGGAAATCCGAGCGGCATCGCGGAGGCCTTCAGCCATCCCCCGCAGCACATCCGCGAGGACTTCGGCACCACGCGCTTCGATTGGAACCTGGGCAGCAAGGATTTGCTCTTTGCCGTCTACACGGTGGACGATTCGGCGGCCAACACGCCCTCGGCCAATCCCCTGAGCCTGGTCGACGAGAGCCTGCGCGAGCAGGTCGGGAGCGTGCAGGAGCAGCACGTCTTTTCGCCCTCGTTCTTGAACACGGCGCGCTTCGGCTACTCGCGCGCGAGCTACTTCTTCACCGGTTACACGCCGGTGAGCGAGACCGGATGGGTGACGGGCGAGCCCGTCGGCGCCATCGTCATCAGCGGCAGCACGGCCTCGAACGGCGCTTCGCAGATCACGCAGGCGGGCACCAACGTGGGCAGCAACAACCGCACCGCGCGCAACCTGTTCACCGAAGACGACCACGTTTTCTGGTTGCATGGACGCCAGCAGATCGAAGCGGGCGTCTGGCTGCAGCGCGTGGAGTCGAACGATCTGCTGGCCCAGGACCAGTACGGGCAGGCTTCGTTCAGCACGCTGAGCACCTTCCTCGAAGGCACCGTGGCCACGTTCACCGTGGTGCCCTCGCCTACGGAGCTGGGATGGCGCTCGCTCGAGGGCGCGGCCTTTGTGGAGGACACGGTGAAGGTGACGCCGCGGCTCGAAGTGCGCTTGGGCTTCCGCTCCGAATCCACCAACGGCTGGAACGAAGCGCAGGGACGCGCGGCCAATTACGCCCTCGTCGACGGCGTGCTGCAGACTACGCCGGTGGTGGGCGGCTCGGCGCTCTCGGACAACCGCGCAAAGTTCCTGCCCAACCCGCGCGCGGGCTTTGCCTGGGACGTGTGGGGCAACGGCAAGACGGCAGTGCGCGGCGGCTTCGGCCTTTATCACGGGTTGCTGGATACGCTCGATTACCGGCTCGACCAGACGGCTCCGTTCAACACCGCGGAATCGATCAAGTCGATCGCGGTTTCCGCTCTGAGCTTCACCCCGGGCACACCGCCGCCCGCGGGGACGAAGGTCTCGCCCAGCAACGTGCAACCGAATATCTCCACCCCCGCGGTGCTCGCCTGGAGCCTGCGCATCGAGCAGGAGATTGCGCCGCACACCACGCTGACCGCGGGCTACGTGGGCTCGCACGGCTATCACCAGATTCTTTCCGAAGACATGAACGAGCCGGTGCCGCTGTACACGGCGGCAGGTGAGCCCTACTACACCAGCGGCGAGCCGGACGCCAACCCGGCGCTGGCCAATTCCACTTCCTGGGTTTCGCAAGGCGTGGGCCTTTACAACGCGCTCGAGCTGGACGTGCGCCGCACCTACGCCAAGGGCTTGCAGTTGCGTGGCAATTACACCTGGTCGAAGAACCTCGACGACGGCTCGGCGTGGAACACCAGCGTGAGCGGCAACACGCCTGCGTACGTCGAGTTCCCGCTCGATCCCAAGCTCGACTGGGGCCCGGCGGCCACGGATGTGCGCCAGTCGGCGTCGATCAACGGCAGCTGGGAGCTGCCCCTGGGCGCAAAGCAGCGGTTTCTGAATCACGCCTCGGCGCCGGTGAATTTTGTGGCCTCCGGCTGGACGGCGAGCGGCATCCTGACCCTGCAGACCGGCTTCCCCTTCACCCCGCAGCTGGGCTACAACCCGACCGGCAACGGCGACACGCGCAATCCGGTGCGCCCCAACTGGAATCCGGCCTTCACCGGCAGCCTGTATCCGCACACGGTGGGGGAGTTCTTCAACCCCAACGCCTTTCTGCCTCCGGCGACCGGCTATTACGGCAACGTGGCGCGCGACGCGCTGACCGGGCCGAGGCTCTCCGAGCTCGATTTCTCCGCGGTCAAGAACTCGCGCCTCACCGAGCGCCTGGGCCTCCAGTTCCGCGCCGAGTTCTTCAACATCCTCAACCACACCAACTTCCTTACCCCCAACGAGGTGGTCTACACCTCGGCCACTTCCGGCATCTCCCCCACCGCGGGCGTGGTTACGGCCACCTCCACCACCTCACGGCAGATCCAGTTCGGCGCCAAGCTGCAGTTTTAGGCGATCGCCGCGCCCACGATTCGACGGGTGCCCGCAATTGCGCGGGCATCCGGAGTTTCTTCCGGTCCTGCCGCCGGGGCGTTGGCTTTTGGAGCGGGATACGCCCAAACTCCCCCAAAAAATCGATTTGTCGAAAAGCTTCGGTTGCCCTTAAGATAGGCTGACTGGAGATGACGAATGGACCTGCGCTGTCCTGGCATCGTTCTCGCGGTCTTCCTTTCCCCCCTCCTCCGGGCGCAGATGCCCGCGCCGCCGGATCCGCCCCAGCCGACCGAAGAACAGATCCAAGCCGCGGCGGCCCTGCCGTTTCGCAATCCCGATCTGCCCATCGCGCAGCGCGTCGACGATCTGGTTTCCCGCCTCACCCTCGATGAGAAAGTTTCGCAGGTGATTGACCGCGCGGCGGCTATTCCGCGCCTGGGCATTCCCGCGTACAACTGGTGGAACGAAGGGCTGCACGGCATTGCGCGCTCGGGATACGCCACCATGTTTCCCCAGGCCATCGGCAACGCGGCCACCTGGGATGCACCGCTGGTGCACAGCATCGGCAGCGTGGTCTCCGTGGAAGCGCGGGCCAAGTACAACGATGCCATCCGGCACGGGAATCACGACCGCTACTACGGCCTGACCATCTGGTCGCCGAACATCAATATCTTTCGCGACCCCCGCTGGGGACGCGGCCAGGAGACTTACGGGGAAGACCCGTTCCTGACCGCCGCGCTGGGAACCGCCTTTGTCGAGGGCATTCAGGGCGACGATCCGCACTACTATCGCGCCATCGCCACGCCCAAACACTTCGCCGTGCACTCGGGACCGGAGTCCACGCGCCACGAAGTCGACGTGGACCCAAGCGAGCACGACCTGTGGGACACTTATCTGCCCGCCTTCCGCGCCACCATGGTGCAGGGCAAGGCGGACTCAATCATGTGCGCGTACAACGCCGTCGATAAGGTGCCCGCCTGCGCCAACAAGATGCTGCTGCACGAGATTCTGCGCGGCGACTGGGGCTTTCAGGGCTACGTGACCTCCGATTGCGACGCCATCGACGACTTCTCGCAAGCGCACGGGCACCATTACGCCACCGATCACGAGACCGGCTCGGTGGACGGGATCGAGGCTGGGACCGATACCAACTGCGGTACCTCGTATCTCGCGCTCGGCCAGGCCGTCCGCGATCACCTCCTGCCTGAGTCCGCGCTGGACACGGCGGTGAAGCGGCTTTTCACCGCGCGCATGAAGCTGGGCATGTTCGATCCGCCGGAGCGCGTTTCCTATTCGTCCCTTCCCTTCAGCCAGGTCAACTCGCCGGAGCACGCGGCGTTGGCGCTGCGCGCCGCGCGCGAGTCGATGGTGCTGCTCAAGAACGAAAACCATCTGCTGCCTTTGAAGACCGGCGCAGGGGAGACCATCGCCGTCATCGGCCCGCTGGCCGCCTCGCTGATAGCGCTCGAGGGCAATTACAACGCGATTCCACTGCATCCCATCCTGCCCGTCGACGGAATGATCTCCGAATTCGGCGCCGGTCGTGTGCTCTACGCCGAAGGCTCACCCTACACCATGGGCGGCGCCGTTCCCGTGCCGCGCACCCTGCTGCGCACGGCAGCGGATGCGAAGGCGGACGGACTCACGGGCGAGTACTTCGCGCAGCCCGGCTTCGACGGCGCGCCGGAGATGACGCGCACCGACAAGGAGATCGATTTCGACTGGTCGTCCGCCAATCCGGTGCCGAGCCTCTCCGCCGATACCACGGCCTGGAGCTTCGCCGTGCGCTGGACGGGAACAATCGCCGCGCCCGCAGCGGAGACCGACAACTTTGAGCTTCGCCTGCCGCTCTGCTATCCGTGCGGCGGCGAGGTGCGAGTCGCCCTTTACCTCGACGGCAAAGAAATTGCGCCCCAGGCTCCGCCGGGACAGGGGCAGCAGAAGCTGCCGCCAAGCGGGCGCAACTTCGGCGGCCTCGAACATTTTTCAATTCCCTTCGCGGACACGAATCCGCACGCCATCCGCATCGAGTACGTGCAGAGCGGAAAGATCGCCGGCGGCGGCATCTCGCTCGAATGGCTGCCGCCCCACGAGCTGCTCCAGGACGAGGCCGTGGCCACGGCGCAGAAGGCGGACGTCGTGGTGGCATTCGTCGGGCTTACAGCGCGCCTGGAAGGCGAGGAGATGGCCGTGAATATCCAGGGCTTCTCCGGCGGCGACCGCACCTCGCTCGATCTGCCCGGCGTGCAGCGCGATCTGCTGGAAGCGCTGGCCAAAACCGGCAAGCCGCTGGTGGTGGTGCTGCTCAACGGCAGCGCGCTGGCTGTGAATTGGGCGAAGGAGAATGCGCAGGCGATTCTCGAGGCATGGTATCCGGGGCAATCCGGCGGCGAGGCGATTGCAGAGACGCTCAGCGGCAAGAACAATCCCGCCGGGCGCCTGCCGGTGACCTTCTACACCGGCGTGGACCAGTTGCCGGCCTTCGACGATTACTCGATGGCTAACCGCACCTATCGCTACTTCAAGGGCAAGCCGCTGTTTGCCTTTGGCGACGGGCTGAGCTACACCACGTTTGCCTACGCGAACCTGCGGCTCTCAAGCCACAGGCTGCACGCGGGGGAAACGCTCACCGTGGAAGCGGAGGTGAAGAACACGGGCCATCGCGCAGGAGAAGAAGTGGCGGAATTGTATTTGCGGCCTCCGGCGACCGGCGTTTCGCCCCGGCTGGCGCTCGAAGGGTTCGAGCGCATTCATCTGGACGCGGGCGAAAGCAAAGACGTGGTCTTTCACCTCGATCCGCGCCAGCTCTCGGAGGTAGACTCCGCAGGCGTGCGCGCCGTGGTTGCCGGAGCCTATCGCGTTTTCCTGGGCGGCTCGCAGCCCGACGGCGATCGCGGCCAGGAAGTGCAGTCGACGGAGTTCAGCGTGGCAGGCAGGCAGGAGATACCGCGCTAGAGCTGGTTGCATCAACGGCCCATGGCGATAAGAAAACGCCCCTCAGGGGCTAACGCATTTTCTGAGTAGCTGTATCCCGAAGACGGAAGGCAGAGTCGACGCGACCAACAGGGAGCGGCGACCTTACGAGGAAATGAAAAGGACACAGTAACTCAGAAAATGCCGTAAAGCCCGCGATTTTGCTGGCGCTTACCGGCACGACTCAACAGCTTGCTGAAAAATGGCAGTTGGCGAGGACCGAAGCGAAAAACGCCCCTCAGCGGCTAAAGCCGCGCGTTGATTTGGCGCAGCTTTTGCGGCACGGCTGAAGCCATGCCCTGATACAAGACTCCTCCATACCTTTTTTCAGCAAGCTCTCCAGTCGTGCCCTTTCAAAACGCCATGGATGCAACCAGTTCTGGCAATTCGCCCCGCGCGCGCAAACGGCTCACGGTTCTTCGTGCGCGGAGATGTGCTTCAGCTCGTCGACCACGTGCTCGAGCTCCTCGACGATGCGGTTGGTGCCGGAGGTCTTGAAAATCTCAAGGAGCGCCTCGAAATAGCGTAACTGCTCGCTGCGTCCGCGCTTGAAACGCTTCCAGACTTCTTCCCTGATCTCGCGGTAATCGTCCAGGATGGAGCGCGCGTTGTAGAGCTTGTCGGCGGCGGAGATGAGCTTGACCTCGGCCGGCTCCGTGCGCAGCCGCTCGAGGTAATTTTTCTTGCGCTGCTCCCACGGCTCCTTGTGGCACGAGTCGGCGGAGAGCGTGTCCGAGAGCCCCTTCACCATCTCCGCCACGCTCTTGCCGAAATTGTGTTCGATGTCTTCGAGGCGCGGCTTGCCGCCGTGATCTTCCACGGCATCGTGCAGCAGCGCGGCGATCACCATGTCTTCGGTGACAGGGAAATTGACGTGGCCGGTTTCGCCCATCACCAGCGCGGCCACGCCGAGCAGATGCGCCATGTACGGAATGCCCGTTCCCTTGCGCTGCTCGATGTGGAGATGGCGCGCGTAGTCCACCGCGCGGGTGAAGCGACCGCTCAGGTAAAGGTGTTCCATGATTGCCTGCGTCCCTTCTCCCGATCACGCGCCCCTGCGGCTCGGCCGGGCGCACCCCAAGAAAACGAATATAACAGACGAATCCGGCGGCGATGGTTTTTCAGTCGAAGAGCTCGGCCTGGGGCGCGTCTTCGGTTTCGCAAAAGTTGCTCAGGCCCACGCCCGCCAGGCGGTAGCGCTGCTGCGGGCCCAGTTGCACGCGATCGCAAAGAGCGAGGGCGATGCGCGTGAGCTCGGCACAGGAGTCCGGCGGCAGCGGGGGGGTGCAGCTGCGGGTGAGAATCTTGAACTCCCTGGTCTTGAGCTTGAGCACGACGGTGCGCGCGATGCGCGGCTCGCGGCGCGACGCGGCCCAGATTTTTTCCGCGAGCCGCCGGATGAGCGGCGCGGTCTCCGCGAGCAGCACGTCGCTCGCGAACGTATCCTCGGCGGAGATGGACTGCGTGGGACGGTTGGGCACCACGGGGCTCAGGTCGATGCCGCGCGCCAGTTCATACAACCGGGCGCCGTGGCGGCCGAAGCGGCTTTGGAGCGCGGCCAGTTCGAGCGCGCGCAGATCGCCGACCGTGCGAACGCCGAGCTCGCCCAGCCGCGCCTCCATGACTTTGCCCACGCCGGGCAGGCGGCCTGCGGGCAGCGGCGGAAGAAAGGCGTCGATGTCTGCGGGCTGAATCACGAAGAGGCCGTCGGGCTTGCGCCAGTCGGAGGCAATTTTGGCCAGGAATTTGTTAGGCGCCACGCCTGCCGATGCGGTGAGATCGAGATCCTCGCGAATCTGCGCGCGGATGGCGCGGGCCACGCGCGTGGCCGTGGGCAGGCCGGACTTGTTTTCGCTCACGTCGAGATAGGCTTCGTCGAGCGAGAGCGGCTCGATGAGATCGGTGTGCCTCTCAAGAATTTCGCGCACCTGGCGCGACACGCGGCGGTAGCGGACGAAATCCGGCGGCACGAAGACGGCCTGGGGGCAAAGCCGCTCGGCATGGACGGCGGCCATGGCGGAACGCACGCCGAAGCGCCGCGCTTCATAGGAGGCGGCGCAGACCACGGAGCGGTTGCCGCGCCAGGCAACCACAACCGGCTTGCCGCGCAGTCTGGGGTCGTCGCGCTGCTCCACTGACGCGTAGAAAGCGTCCATGTCGATGTGCACGATCTTCCGCTGCGTCATCCTGCATGCATCTTACTCGCGCTCGCCGGGAGCGGCGCGCTAGAGTTGGTGGCATCAATGGCCTCAGGCTGCTGGGTAGTGTCCCTCAGGGGCCAAAGCCCCAACGTTGATGCGGCCTTTGCGGCCCGGCTGAAGCCACCCCAGCGACGAAGACCTGTCGCTGGGGGCCCCGGGAAGCCGGGCCCTTTTACAAAGCCATTGATGCAACCAGTTCTAGGCAAAGCCGCGGCGCGCGCAGGTCAACACTCTCGCAGCCCAGCAAGACCGTCCGCAGTTGCGGAGGCTCGCTTTCGATTGCTGTCTTCATCGGCATCGCATGCGGCCGTCGCCACCGTGCAGCGAGGGCCGGTCCGGTGCCTATCTACCCTACCCCCACTGGGTAATACAAGCGCGAGCGGGCAGATTTGCCGCGCCGGGCCTATCGCGTCTTGCGGCAGTCTGCCGGGTTTTTCTTGAGCCGTCCCGAACAGCAGATCGAGGTAAATCGTTTTCGGCGATGGCTTCCGCGATGAGGGCCACGGGCAATGGGTGCGCGCGCCTTTCTGTCTTCGCCGTGCGTCAATTTGCGGCTTGCGATTCCATTGCTTCGGGCCTGTTGCTGCTGCTATAGTCCTGCTTTGACTTCATTCCAGGATGCAATGGAAACGGCGCCGTTGCGCTCTTCCGGCCGGTCGTCCGGGAGCGGGAGGAAACGGGAAGCGCCGCGGAATGAAGGCTCGAAGTGCAATGGGTTTTCGGCCAGGACGCCTCAGCGGATTTTGGGATGCGCGCGCGCCGCCGGACCATGCGGCGCAGGGCAGCATGGGGAGTTCGACCAAGACGCGGGCACAATCCGAAACCGCCGGCAGATGACGCATCCCTGGAGATCGACTTGTCCGAGGTTCATGTCAATGCATTCTTGAATCGCACCAAGCAGCGGCACCGGGTGCCGGCCGTGCATCGCAAGCCCACCATGAGCGACGTGGCCCGCCTGGCCGGCGTGGGCACCATGACCGTTTCCCGCGTGCTGAGCGGGGCGGTGCGCGTTTCAGCCCAGACCACGCTGCGCGTGCAAACGGCCATCGAGCAGCTCAAGTACCGCCCCAACGAGCTGGCGCGCGCTTTTCGCGGACAGCGCAGCCGTTCCATCGGCCTCATCATCCCGTATCTTTACGATCCGTTCTTCGCCAACTGCGCGCACGCGGTCACTTCCGTGGCCAAGGAGCACGGCTATTCGGTGATCATTACCACCTCTGCCGAGGACCCGGATACCGAACTCGCTGAGGCCGAGCACATGCTGGAGCGTCACGTTGACGGCATGGTGGTGATTCCTTCCCCTTTCCGGCAGACCCGGCTTACGCGCAGCCTGTTCGGCAAGACGCCGGTTGTGGCCTTTGACCGCCCGGTGCACGACCCCTCGCTGGACGTGGTGCTGGTGCAGAATACGGCCGGGGCGCGCCGCATTGTGGAGCACCTGATCGAGCACGGACACAAGCGCGTTGCCTACATGGGGCTGAGCCGCTCGCTGTTTACCATCAATGCGCGGTTTCTGGGCTACCGGCGCGCCATGCAGGAGGCGGGCCTTGCCGCCGATGCGACGTTCGATTGCATCACGGAAGACGATACGCAGCGCATTCTCAAAGAGAAGATGCGCGGAAAGGACGCGCCCACGGCGATCCTCACCTCCAACACGCTGGTCACGCGCTACGTCCTGACTGCAATCGCTCACATGGGCATGCGCATTCCCAGCGACGTGGCCTTTGCCGGTTTCGACGATTTCGATATGGCGGAGTTCACCGCGCCCCCGCTGACCGTGGTGCGCCAGCCGGCGCAGGAGATGGGCCGCGTGGCCACGAGCCTGCTTTTCGACCGCATTGCGCGCGGCGAAACACCCCAATCCGGCAACCGCATCGTTTTGCCGGTGGAGATTGTGCTGCGGCGCTCCTGCGGCTGCAAGCACCGCACGGAGGTCGTCATCAACTAAGGCATTTCTCCTTCGGATATAGCTGTTTTCGGCGCTTTCCAGGGTGCCG
>JASHUF010000195.1 GCA_030040175.1 Acidobacteriaceae bacterium | reverse complement strand
ATGAACGCCCGGCATTCTCTTCCCGCGGAGGTCTTTGCGCTGGTGGATGCGACACCGGGCGCCGTCCTCTTGGAATCCGCCGGACCGCGCCACGCCGGCGCCTTCGCCCGCGAACCCGCAACCTTTGAAGCCGCGCCCTCGACGCGCCTTTTTCTCGCGCCTCGGCGCATCTGCGTCGCACACCAGCCCGCGGAGCTCCCCGCTTTGTTCCAGGCCATCGAGTCCGCCGTTGCCTCCGGTCTCTCGGCCGCCGGCTTTTTCTCTTACGAGTGCGGCCAGGCCTTTGAACCCAAAGCGCACGTGCGTGCAAACCCCGGCCATCCTCTCGCCTGGTTCGGAATCTACGAGCGCGCTTACGTGTTCGATCACGCCTCGGGCGCCTTTCTCGACGGCGACCCTCCCGGCCTCGCGGAAGCGCGTGAGCACCCCTCCGCGGACGAACACGACCCGGCGATCTGCTCCGAATTTCCCCTCAGCGAATCCGCGTACGCCCTGCGCATTGCACAAATTCACGAGTGGATCCGCGCGGGCGACGTCTACCAGCTCAACTTCACGGCGCCCCTCCGCATTACAGCGAAAGCGAGCGCCGCAGCCCTCTACGCGCGCCTGCGCGCCCGTCAGCCCGTCGACTACGGCGCCTTCCTCCACGGGCAGGCCGGCCGCCGCATCCTCTCCTTTTCGCCGGAGCTTTTCTTCCGCATCGACAGCGCAGACGGTACGCGCCGCATTCTCACTCGCCCCATGAAAGGCACTGCGTCCCGCGGCCGCACATTGCGCGAGGACCGCGAGCGCGCCGCATGGCTCCAGACTGACGCCAAGAACCGCAGCGAAAACCTCATGATCGTCGACCTGCTGCGCAACGATCTCGGCCGCGTCGCCCGCTTCGGCACCGTCCGCGTCGACCAACTCTTCGCCGTCGAACGCCATCCCACGCTCTGGCAGATGACCTCCACCGTCTCCGCCGAGCTGCGCGACGGCGTCGGCTTGGAAGAGATCTTCCGCGCCCTTTTCCCCTCGGGCTCGGTCACCGGCGCGCCCAAGGTTCGCGCCATGCAGCGGATCGCCGAGATCGAAGATGCGCCGCGCGGCGTTTACACCGGCGCCATCGGCTTCTTCTCGCGCGAGCAAACGGTCTTCAACGTCGCCATCCGGACCATCGACCTTGAAGGCGCGCCCGAGGACAGCTCCGCATTGGATGCACGCACTCTGCGCGGCTTCATGGGCCTCGGCAGCGGCATCGTGATCGACTCTGATCCGGCGCAGGAGTATCGCGAGTGCCTGCTCAAGGCCGATTTCCTGACGCGCGCACCGGTCGAGTTCTCGCTGGTCGAGACCATCCTCTGGCAACCCGGCTTTGCCCTGCTCGAGCTGCATCTCGAGCGCCTGGCCGGCTCAGCCGATTATTTCGATTTTCCCTGCGACCTCAGCGCCATTCGCGATGCGCTCAACACCTGCGCCCGCATCTGGGCCGATCCCACGCCGCGCAAGGTCCGGCTTCTTCTCGCGAGCGACGGCGCCTTCGCACTTACGGCGCAAGGCCTTCCGCCCGCGCCCGGTCCGCCGCCGGCCGCACGCATCCGGATCTCTTCCGCGCGCACCGATCCCGCCGATCCATTCCTCTTCCACAAGACCACGCACCGCCCGCTCTACGCACAGGAATTCGAAGCAGCCACGCAGGCAGGTTTCGACGACGTGCTGTTTTTCAATCTGCGCGGCGAGCTCACGGAGGGCGCCATCAGCAATGTGATTCTCGAAATCGGCGGCCGCTGGTTCACTCCGCCCGTCGAGTGCGGCCTGCTTGCGGGAGTCTTCCGCCGCCATCTGCTCGAATCGCGCGCCGGCGAAAACCAGCTCGAAGAGCGCATCCTCACCGGAGACGATCTGCGCCGCGCCGACGCAGTCTACATTTGCAATGCCGTGCGCGGGCTGCGGCGCGCAAACATCGACTGGCCGTCGGCAACTGATCACTGACCACTGTTCCCTTGGTCCCTGCCTCACTCCGGCCGCATCACCACTTTGATCGCATCGCCCGAGTGCAACAGCTCCATGGCCCTCTTGAACTCGCTCAGCTTCAGCCGGTGCGTGATCACCGGCTCCAGGTTCAATTTGCCCGTGGCCAGCAGCGCTTCCATCTGGAACCAGGTCTCGAACATCTTTCTTCCGTTGATCCCCTGCACGGTGGCGCCCTTGAAGATGATGTCGCGCGCAAAGTCGAGCTCGAACGGGCGCGAGGGAATGCCCAGGAGCGACGCGCGCCCGCCCGTGCGCAGCAGCGCAAATCCCAGCCGCATGGCCTCGGGATGGCCCGACATTTCCAGCAGTACATCCACGCCGGTCCCGTCCGTGGCCTCGCGCACGAGGCTCTCCACGTTGTCCGTATTCGGATCGAGCGCCAGGTCTGCGCCCATCTGCGCGGCCACCGCGCGCCGGTGCGCATTCACTTCAATCGCGTACACGCGCGCCGCTCCGCACGCCTTGGCCACGGCGATCGACATCAGCCCGATGGCCCCGCATCCCGTCACCGCCACGCTCTTCGCCGCAATCGGCCCGGCCAGCACCGTGTGCACGGCGTTGCCCAGCGGATCGAGCAGGGAAGCGTAGTCGTGCGGAATCGCGTTGGGCAGCTTCCATATATTCGATTCCGGAATGATGGCGTAGCTTGCAAACGCCCCATCCGCATCCACGCCCAGGATGCGCACATGCTGGCAAACGTGCGCCAGTCCCGTGCGGCACTGCAGGCATTTGCCGCAGGCCACGTGCATCTCCGCGCTCACCAGGTCGCCCTCGCGCACCGTGGTCACGCCGCGCCCCACGGCGGCCACGGCGCCGGAAAACTCATGGCCCGGAATCAGCGGCGGATGAATCCTTCCCTTGGCCCAGGGATCCCACTCATAGATGTGCAGGTCTGTGCCGCAGACGCTCGCCGCCTGCACGCGCACCAGCACTTCGCCGGCCGCGGGCGCGGGCACCGGAACCTCGCGCAGCTCGATGCCGGGCGCGGGCTCGGCCTTCACCACTGCCTGCATGGTGTTGGGCATCTCTTCCTGAAAACCCTCCCCGGACGCAGCGTCCGCGCTGCCTGTCGCCGCCGCGCAACCGCAGACATTCAAGTCTATCAATCGCGGCCAGCAGGCAGAGCGGAAACTGCCGCGGGGTGGTAGAACGGTGTAGGGAGAAGGCGATGGTCTTCGCGGCGTTGGTCTCGCAAAGGAAGATTCGGCATGGGCTTCTCTGGGCCGGAATTCTTGCCGGCTGGCAAGCTTCTTCCGCGCAAACCGCAGTCTCCGATCCCGCATGGCTGCGCTACGCGCCCGCTCCTTTGCACATATCCATCCCTGCGCACGTCCACGCCCTTGGTACGGGAGCAATCGAAGAATCCGCAGCGCAGGAGCTCGCGCTTGCCATCGCCCAAATGACCGGCGAGCTGCCCAACCGCGGCGCAGGCGAAACCGTTGTGGGCACCGCGGAGGAGGTGCGCAAGGAATTTCCGGCGCTGCCCGTGCCGCATGAAATCGGCAGCGAAGGCTTCTGGCTC
>JASHUF010000194.1 GCA_030040175.1 Acidobacteriaceae bacterium | reverse complement strand
GGACGCTTTTTATTTGACCCGGGCGGCCACAAGCTGAAGTGTTTCTGCGCGCGGAGAATTTTCCCCGGGCTTTGCCGGCGCGGGGAGCCCGTTTTTCGGCCGAGGTGTCCTACATAGGAGTATTGGTTCCGGCTGCGCTGGCCGGAAGGCTTTCGCTTTGAACGCTGAGGAGGACCAAAAGCGCTGCCGGAATCCAGCGGCGCGCGATACCGCAGATTTGCGCCGCAAGCTACTTGCGCCGCGGCCAGAAGTGGAGCACGTAGAAGCTGCCGATGGCGAGCAACACAATGCCGCCCCAGACGCCGGGATGGTATTGCGAGAGAACCACGGCAGGCGGATGCGACCATTCGCGCACCGCGGTGATGAAAATAATGATTCCATAGATAAACAGCAGAATGCCGATGAAGAACCAGACCGGCAGCATGTGGTGCCGTTCGCGCATTGTCTACCCCTCACTCATCCGGCGGGCTGGCAGTCGTCGGATCATCGCCAAAATCCGATCTCGTGCCCGCCGCTACAAACTTACAGCAGCCTTCTCATTCTGAAAATGCCTTGCCACACGTCTACCAGAACGCCCATTGCAGGATGCCGAAAAAGACAGCGACACCGCCCGCCCAGAAGAGCGGGGTCTTCCAGAAGGGCAGATGCTCGTTCTTGGGGAACATGGTGGCGCCCCACGTGAGGCCGGAAAGTTCCTCTTCGGTCTTTGGTTTGGTGAAGAGGCTGACGACGATGGTTGTCGCGATGCAGATGAGCAGCGACCACAGCGCGCGATAGACGTTCTCGGCCATGTCTTTGGCATCGGGCGAAAGCGCCACGTAGCGGATCCATGCGGGGTGCATTTTGACAGCGGCGTACATGGCCACCGATGAGCCGGTGCCGGCAAGAAGGCCCCAGAATCCGCCTTTGGGCGTGGCGCGCTTCCAGACCATGCCGATCAGCACGGTGCCGAAGAGCGGCGAAATGAAGAAGCCCACCAGCGCCTGCATGTAATCCATGATGCTTTTGAAGTGGGTCACGAAGTAGGCGGTGCCGATGCTGAGAAAGACTCCGAGAATCGTGCACCATCGGCCGGCACGCACGTAATGAGCGTCCCCCATGCCCTTGCGGATATAGGGCTGGTAGATGTCGTAGGTCCATACGGTGGCAAAGGCGCTCACGTTGCCGGCCATGCCCGACATAAAGCCGGCGATGAGCGCAGTGATGCCCAGGCCGAGCAATCCGGGCCCGGCATAGCGCGCCAGCATGAGCGGCAGCACTTCGTTGTAGCTATGCAGGCCAGGCTGCATGGCGCTCTCAGGCACCAGCCGGTAGGGCAAAACCGCGAGCCCGAGCAGACCGGGAAGAATCACGATCAGCGGCACGATCATCTTGAAATACGAGGCGATGATCGGCGCCAGCTGCGCGGAGCGCAGGTCTTTGGCGGCCATGGCGCGCTGCACCACGAGGAAGTCGGTGGTCCAGTAGCCGCAGGCGATGGCGCCGCCCAGACCGAAGACGATCCCGGTCCAATGGACGCCCATGGGATTGGTGGAGAAGGAGCCGAGCGTGCTCCACAAATGCACGTAGTCGTTGGTATGCAGGCGGTCGTAGATGCGCGCCGTGAGACCGCGCCATCCGCCGACTTCGATCATGCCCAGGATGGGGATGATGAGCGCGCCCAGCCAGATGAGAAAGAACTGCAGAACCTCATTGAAGATGGCGGAATACAAGCCGCCCAACGCCACGTAGACCGCAACCGTAAGCGACGAGACCCAGATGCTGAAGTGGATGTTCCAGCCCAGCACCACCTTCATCACCAGGGCCATGGCGTACATATTGATGCCCGACATAAGGACGGTCATGAAGGCGAACGAGATGCCGCTCAGCGCGCGCGCGGCCTCGCCGTAGCGCAACTGCAGATAGCCGGGAACGGAGTGCGTCTTGGAGATGTAGTAAAAGGGCATCATCACCAGGCCGAGAAAGACCATGGAGGGAAAGGCCGCAATCCAATAGAAGTGCGCGGCTAAAATGCCGTACTGATAGGTCGATGCAGCCCAACCCATCAGTTCGATGGCCCCCAGGTTGGCGGAGAGAAAGCTCAGGCCCGCGACCCACGCGGTCATTTCACGCCCGGCCATGAAGAAATCGTTTGACGTGTTCGTGTAGCGCCGGAGGTAGACGCCGATGCCGAGCACTACGGCAAAGTAAAGGCCGATGATAAGCAGGTCTGAAGGCGCAAGCAAAATGAGCTTACTGGGCGATTGCCACAAAATCGCAACGGCGAGGGTACACGGGAAGACCATCGAACCTTCCTTCAATCAGGGTACGGGCAGACCCTGGAATCGAATGTTTCGCGGGGGAGGGACACTCGGAAATCTCTCAGCGGACCTGTGTCATCGAACCTCGGAGATCTTCTGCATGCGTACCCATTTTTCCCCCGGCCGGGCATGGGGAAGGGGCTTTTGAAACTTCCACATGAGTTCTTCCCACTTTCGCATCTCCGGGCTTGCGCTATCGGCAGCCGCCTTGGCGTCGAAATCGAAGTCGTCGGTGGCTTCAAGGATCATGACCATCCGGTTGCCCGCAAGATAAATCTCCTGGCTCACGACACCTTTGGCCCGAATGCATTGCAGCACTTCGGGCCAGACGTTTTCCGGCTTGTGGTAGCGCTTGTACTCCTCGATCAGGCCGGGGTCATCGTGCAGATCAAGCGCAAAACAATAGGTCTTCATGAATAGCGGACCGTAGACCGTGAACAGCAGACATGGAGCCGATACAAAAACGTTCTGGCTACTCGGCCAGTACCATTTCTTCGCATTCGCGGATGTAGCGGATGCTGGTTTCGACTAGCGCGTCGAGTTTTGGCTTGTCGGGTTTGCCGTGCATGGCCGGATAAGGATCGCCGCCGGGGCCAAGCGGCTCGAAGGTGACGAACCGCTCGCCCTGGTTGTAGCCGATGACGTAAAGCGCGCGGATGATGGTTGCCAGGTCCATCGATCCCTCGCCCATGGCGCAGCGGTTGCTGTCGGCCATGTGCAGATTGACCAGCTGCGCGCCGGCGTCGAGAATCGCATCGCCGATGTGCCGCTCTTCCGACTGCATGTGGTAGACATCGCCGTTGATGTGGCCCACGCCGGGGTGGTTTACCTGGGCGAGGTACCGCTTGGCATCGGCAACGGTATGAACCAGGCTCACTTCGGCGGAACGGATGGGTTCGATCGCAGCCTTGATGCCATGCTTCACAAACAGGCCGCCACGCAGGGCGAGCGTCTCAGCCGAGCGCTCGAACTCAACGGCGTCGTATGCCTTGGGCCGTCCCACGGCGCCGGGAACCACGAGCAGGTAGCTGCCGCCGACCGCGTGCGTAAAGGGAACTTCGCGGTCGATATAATCGATGGCTGTCTGCCGGCACAGGGCACGATTAGACGCCAGATCGTTGTCGGCGGAAAACATGCCGCACACGCCGGAGACCTTCAGGCCATAGTCGCCGAGAATCTTCAGCGTCTCCTCCGCCTGGTAGCCGAGATCCGGCCCGTAGTGGTTGCCGTGCAGCTCGATGTAAGGAACCTTCGCCTTCGCCAGCCTTGCGGCCGACTCGGCCAGCGGCTCTCTTCCGAAACCCCAGTTGCTCCAGGAGAGTTTGAGGCGCGCTTTGCGCTGATCGGGTTTCAGCTCGCGGAAGCGCTCCAGGATTTTCCTGTTGCTTTCCTCAAAATGTTGCTGCCGCATCGTTCCATCCTCCTGTTCATACCGTGGGCTACGGCAAAACCAGAGTAGGGGTGAACTGGTGGTTGTGGTGCCAGGTCGTCGCTCCCTGCTGGTCCCACCCCGGGCTGGTCGCGTCGGCTCAGCGGTTATGGCTTCGGTATACAGCAACTCTGGTTTTGCTAACGCATTTTCTGAGTAGCTGTATCCCGAAGACGGAAGGCAGAG
>JASHUF010000023.1 GCA_030040175.1 Acidobacteriaceae bacterium | reverse complement strand
CATTGAGATTGTGAGCGGCGCGGCAGCGCTGTGAAGACAGGGGTCAGGGATCAGGGGGCAGGGTTCAGTTGTTCTTGCCCCTGCAAGCTCCCGTAGGGAGCGTGGAAAATAGCCCAGGACAAGCCCGACCCTGACCCCGAGCGCAGCGAAGGGGAAGGGGCAGGGCGCAGTCCTGGGAAAGGAAACCAACAATGGGCCGGAGCCCCGTAGGGGCGACGGAACCCGGGTCAGACTGCCATGAGCGTCCGCGAGATTTTGCAGTACGAGCTGTGGAGCAAGAAGACCTCGAGAAGAATTTTGCTTGGCGGTCTGGTTGTTGCACTGATGGTCATGACCGGCCTGAAGGCTTGGCAGATATATGAGTTTAACTGGTTGAGCGATGGTGAGCGGAAGGCGGCCCGAGTCGCTCTGGCGCGAATCGACGAGCTTCGAACGGACAACCCATCGAATTATGACGACCTTAAAGCGATGAACGACTTTGCGGATAGCGCCATTGCAGCGGCCGATGCTAAGGCAGTGACGGAGAGGGATGCAATCACCTCAATGCAGCTTAGAAATTGCGAGTTCATGTTACTCGTCAAGGTGGGGATCGAGCTGAGGCCGGGTGAAGGCGCTACGAAGGAACAACTGGACGCAAGGGCGAAGCTTCTGGCGAGGTTCGCCAAGTTGAGCGATTCGGCAAGCCGTGATTGTGAAGCGCTGCACAATGCTTTGAACTAAGAGAGTTTTGGATCTGAGAAGGCAAACGAAATGGCAGACAACATTGGCAAAGTGATTCAGGTCTCCGGCCCGGCCGTAGACGTGCAGTTTGAAGAGGCGACGATGCCGCCCATCTACCAGGCGCTGCGGGTGACGAGCGAGGGCTTCAAGGTGCCCACGCCCATCAACGTGATCCTGGAGGTGCAGCAGCACCTGGGCGAGGGGCGCGTGCGCACCGTGGCCATGGAAGCCACCGACGGCATGGTCCGCGGCATGAAGGCCATCGACCTCGGCGGGCCTATCCGCGTGCCCGTGGGCAAAGAGACGCTGGGGCGCGTGATCAACGTGATCGGCGAGCCGGTGGACGAGCTCGGGCCGGTAGGTGAAAAATCGCGCAATCCCATTCATCGGCCCGCGCCGCTCTTCGATGAACAGTCGACGCACGAGGAGATGTTCGAGACCGGCATCAAGGTCATCGATCTCATTCAACCATTCCTCAAGGGCGGCAAGATCGGCCTCTTCGGCGGCGCCGGCGTGGGCAAGACCGTGGTCATCATGGAATTGATCAACAACGTGGCCAAGAACCACGGCGGTTACAGCGTGTTTGCGGGCGTAGGCGAGCGGACAAGAGAAGGAAACGACCTGTGGCTGGAGATGACCGAAAGCGGCGTGATCAAGCCGGGCAAGTGGCAGGACTCGAAGTGCGCCCTGGTCTACGGGCAGATGACCGAGCCGCCCGGCGCGCGCCTGCGCGTGGCCCTTACGGGGCTGACGGTTGCAGAGTATTTTCGAGATCAAGAGGGCGCGGACACGCTGCTCTTCATCGACAACATCTTCCGCTTCACCCAGGCGGGCTCTGAAGTGTCCACGCTCCTCGGCCGCATGCCTTCGGCCGTGGGCTACCAGCCCAACCTGGCCACGGAGATGGGCGAGTTGCAGGAGCGCATCACGTCGACGAGCAAGGGGTCAGTCACATCCGTGCAGGCCGTCTACGTGCCCGCCGACGATTTAACCGATCCCGCGCCGGCAACGACGTTCGCGCACCTCGATGCAACCACCGTCTTGAGCCGGCCGCTGAGCGAGCTCGGCATTTATCCGGCCGTCGATCCGCTCGCCTCCACCTCGCGCATCCTCGCGGCGCGCATCGTGGGCCAGGATCACTACGACGTGGCCCAGGGCGTGAAGCGCATTCTGCAGCGCTACAAGGACCTCCAGGACATCATCGCCATCCTGGGCATCGACGAGCTCTCTGAAGAAGACAAGCTCACCGTGGCGCGCGCGCGCAAAGTGCAGAAATTTCTTTCGCAGCCCTTCCATGTGGCGGAGCAGTTCACCGGCATCCCCGGCAAGTACGTCAAGATTGCCGACACGGTGCGCGGCTTCAAGGAGCTCATCGAGGGCAAGTACGACGATGTGCCCGAGCAGGCGTTTTACATGCAGGGCGGCATTGAAGACGTGCTCGCCAAGGCCGAGCAGTTGAAGGCGAGTGCGTGACAAACAGCTTCTAGCCTCTAGCTATTAGCTTCTAGCTTTCCCTCGCGTGGTTGATGGATTCAACTTGAGCAGGATGAGCTAGAAGCTAGGAGCTAGAAGCTAGCAGCTTGGAGCAAAAATGGCTGATGAATCCAACCAACTCCGCGTCCGGCTGGTCACCCCCGAGCGCACGCTCTTTGAGGCTGCGGCCACGGCGGTGGAGCTGCCCTCGAAGTCCGGCGACATGGAAGTGCTCTACGGCCACGCCCCGCTCCTGGCGGAGCTGGGCGCGGGCGACGTGCGCATCCACCAGGGCGCGGGCGTGAAGGGCGCGGAATTGGAGCAGCACAGCCCAGAGACCACGCGCTACAACGTGAGCTGGGGCTTTGTGGAGGTGCTTCCCGACCGCGTGACCATCCTCGCCAGCGACGCGCTCAAGCCCGACGAGATCGACGTGCCCCGCGCCGAGCAGCAGCGCGAGCACGGGGAAAAGATGTGGAGCGAAGCCGGCGAGAGTGAAGAGGCCTATGCCGAAGCCCTCCGCATCCTCTCCGAAGCCGAAGCCAAGATTGCCTCGGCCAGCGAAAAGGGCTGACGCCGCTAACGAGGCGCACGCAAAAAATAAGGCGCTCGCTTTCCACCGCTTTGCGCACGGAAGAAAAAGAGCGCCCTGCTGAAATCCCAGCATTGCGGAGACCTGACCTGCCCTGTGCGCCCACCCGGCGCACAGGCAAAGAAAAACCGCTCTAGCTGCTGTTCGAGCCCCGGTAGCCCGTCTGCTGCTGCTGTTGCTGCTGCTGTTGTTGCTGCTGGGTGCTTTGGTTACCGGCCCCGCTGGGCCCACTAAAGGAGGCGCCCTCCTGGTTGGTGATGCGGTTGGTGCCCGGGACGGTGTTCGCCCGTTGCGCGGCCTGATTCACATTCGTCTGCGGCAACAGCGACTGGCCCTCAGCCGTCTGTTCCGCGCCCGTGGTTCCCGAATTCGAAATCGTTGGTTCCATGGTCATGGGTCCTCCTGGGCCCCGGATCACGATTCTCCAGTTGAACTCAAGCGATGCCACAACCACAGCGTGGTCATTTCCTCAGGCGCGCCCACCGGCTAATTTCGGAAGCGCCACGGCTCCGGAAACGCCACGGAAACTGGAGAACCTCCTAATGCATGCCTGGATTCTGCCACCATCCTGCCGCGCCCGCCAGGCAACTCGCGCTTTTGCTCGCCTCACCCCAACCGATCCCGGAATTCGCCGCGCCCGCTCCCGAATCGGAGGTGCCCGCGTACTTTTCCTGCGCGCCTGCCTGGTTTTTTGCCGGGGAAAGAACAGATTGGAATCTTCTCACTCGCGCCGCGTCCTGCCCCTGCGCGCACGGGCGGCCGTCTGCCTTCGGTTCATCGGCCCTT
>JASHUF010000193.1 GCA_030040175.1 Acidobacteriaceae bacterium | reverse complement strand
CATGCGCTCGCGCTCGGCGGGGGATTTGGGGAGATAACGCATCGTTAGCTTCTAGCTCCTAGCTTCTAGCCTCTAGCTAGAAACCGTTGAGAGGAGTTTTGTTCGGGCGGCCGAGAATCCTTGGAGATTTGCCGGCTTAATTCCCAGCTCCGATGAAAAGCTAGGAGCTAGAGGCTACGGCATTTTCTGAGTTACTGTGTCCTTTTCATTTCCTCGTAAGGTTGCCGCTCCCTGTTGGTCGCGTCGACTCTGCCTTCCGTCTTCGGGATACAGCTACTCAGAAAATGCGTTAGCAGCTAGAAGCTTCTCGTCAGCCTCCCGTCTCTTCCGCGATGAACTTTTCATAAGCAGCGGCGTCGAGCAGGGAGTCGAGCTCGGCGGGGTTGGAGAGCTCGACGCGGATAATCCAGGTTTCGTGCGCGGCGGCGTTGATTTTGTCGGGCTCGGTCTTGAGGGATTCGTTGACTTGGGTCACGGCGCCGGAGACGGGAGAGAAAAGATCGCTGACCGCCTTGACGCTTTCGACCGAGCCGAAGGGCTGGTTGGCGGTGACGGCGGCGCCGACCTTGGGCACGTCGACGTACACGATGTCGCCGAGGGAGTTCTGCGCGTAATCGGTAATGCCGATGGAGCCGGTCTTGCCGTCGACGGAGATCCACTCGTGTTCGCGGGTATAGCGGTAGCTGGCCGGATAGGGCATGCGCGATGGTCCTCGAAATTCAAGTGTAAGGGGTGAAGGCGGGAGGGACCAAGGGAGGGGACAGGTGTCAGGGGTCAGGGGTCAGGGAACAGAGTTCGGGGGACCTTGCAGGATGCGCAGAACGCCGAGTGTCCGCCTCAAGCGGCGGGTTCGCCTTGCGGCGGGGTGACCGGGTTCCTGTACTCGACTGCGCCCTGCCGATGCTTGGAGTCCACCTGCAGAACGAGGACCTGTTGCTTTTTGTCGCGCAGGATGGTGACCTGCACCGGCTTGCCCTCGTTCGAGCGCAAGGCGCGATCCCAGTCGGCCAAGGTATTCACCCCGTCAGAGCCGACCTTGAGGATGACGTCGAAGACGTGGAAGCCCGCAACGGCCGCTTCGCTGCGGCGCGTGACCTGCTTGATCATCAGGCCGCCGGCGACGCCAAGATATTCGGCCATCTGCGAAGTGAGCGGCTCAACCACTGCGCCCACCTTGAGCGTGCTGCCGAAGAACGGCAGGTGAAATCCGCCGCTCACGGGCGCATCGGCGCCGCCCCCGGCGAGAATGCCCATGCTCGGCGCCGGCGCGGGATCATCGGCGCCGTCGTCGATTTTGTCCCGGACGTCGTGGTCGAGGGCCTTGCGGTCAGCGAGCTGGACCGCGACCGTCTGAATGTTGCCATCGCGGCTGATCTCGAGGCTGACCTTGCGGCCGGGGGGGATCTCTTTGAGCATCTTGCGCAACTGCTCGGCGTCATTGACGTCCTGGCCGTTGAGCGCGAGCACGACGTCGTTGATCTTGAGGCCGATCTGGCCGGCGGGGGCGTCGTGATCGATGAGGGTGATGACGGCGCCGCGCACTTCCTTGAGCTTGAGCGCCTGCGCCTTGTCCGCATCCACATCGGTAATGTAAACGCCCAGATAACCCTGGGCGCCGGAGTGCGTGAGCAAGGGAATGGGATCCTCAAAAATCCGGATGATTTCGCTCGACTGCGCGCGAAGGGTCGAAGGCGCGAAGGCGAGTCCGGCGGCCGCTGCGAGCACGGCGGCGCCGGCGGCGCAAAGGCGATCTAGATTAATCTTCGGGTACGGCCTCGAAAAGTACTTCATCTTCCTTCTCCCATTCTTCCTGGCGGCGCGTCCATGCTCGATCTGGGGCTCTATCAGGATGGCGCGGCGGGCCGCCGGAATGGCCAATCTATTGAAATTCCGGGACCCGGCTCAGGATTTCCCGGGAAACATTCCGGATTTGCGGATTGTCGTCGGAATTCGACACCGAATAGAGCACCTCGCGCACGCTCGAATCGGCCTCAACCGGCTCGAGCAGCCCGATGGCCGCACTGCGCACGCGCGCATCCCCATCGTTGAGCAACGCTTCAAGAACAGCGTTGCGCACACGGACGTCTTCGGCTACGTACGGTTCCAGACCTTCGAGAGCCTTCAGGCGGACAGCCGGGCTCTTGTCGTAGCGGAGCGCGACCATGAGGGCGTCGCGGATGCCGGAGGGCTGGCAACTGTGGCCGGCGCGGCACTCGGCGGCGAGCAGGCCCACGGAGTCATCGCGGATGCCCGGCGAGGCGGAGTCTTCTGAGGCCAGCATGAGCAACTGCCGGATGGAGGGATCGTCGAGCGAGCCCTCGATCCGGCGGGGGACGAGCTGGTTGTAAGTCACGTCCACGATCTCGCTGTTGGGCTGGCGCGCGATGCCGGAGATGCTGGCGACATTGGCCAGCTCCGGCGGCGCTGCGGGATGCTGGCTCTGGATTACGGATTGCGAGGCTGCATGGGCGGCGCGGCTCTGGGCGTACTCGTATTCGCCCAGGCAGCCGGCTCCGGCTCCGGCCACAAGCAAGAGGACCGCAGCCACGGGCGCGCCCTGCAGGCGGGCAAAGTTGTTGACGATCCGCTGGCTCCAGCGCTCGTACCAGCGCTTGGGCGGGAGCGCGTCCAAGGCTTCTTCAAGGCGCAGGCGCGCGCGGGCTACCAGATTCGGAGGCGGCTCCAGGGCGGGGTGGGCGTTGAGCAAGGTCTTGAGGGCCTCGACGTGCTCCCGCTCCACTTGACACTCCGTGCAGCCGGCCACGTGCCGGTCCAGCTCATGGGCCTGCTCGTCCGATAACTCGTGGTAAACCGCCGTCACAATCCGTTCCCTTGCCAGTTCGCAATTCATCTCTACGTCCTTCCAGCCTCAAAAATGCAGCTTCTAGCCTGTAGCTTCTAGCTTCCAGCTCTTCGTGCTGGATCGATCAGTTCCGGCTTACCTCAGTTGAGCTAACAGCTAGAAGCTAGGAGCTAGCAGCTATCTCAATTCCGCCAGCTGCGCGCGCAGCTTTTTGGTCGCCCGAAAGAGCGTGTTCTTGGCGGTTTCTTCGGTGGTGTGCAGCATCTCTCCGATGGTGCGCAGGCGGAGACCCTGGTAATGCTTCAGTTCAAAGACCATGCGCTCGCGCGGGGTGAGCTTGGCCAGCGCCGCCTGAATATGCTCGGCCAGCACTTTGCGGTCGAGCTCTCTGGCCGGATTCGAAAACGGCCGGTCGTCCGAGACCCCGGCCAGCAGGTCGATCTCGTCGCCGGTGCGGTCGACCACGATGGCGTGGTCTTCGCGGCGGGTCTTGCGGCGGCGGAGCTGATCGAGACACAGGTTGGTGACGATGCGGTAAATCCAGGTGTAAAACGAGCACTCGAAGCGGAAGTTGCCGATGTAGCGGTAGGCCTTGAGAAATGCCTCCTGGTAGATGTCCTCGGCATCGTGCTCGGAACCGGTCAGGTGCAGGGCCAGGCGCAGGACCTGATGCTCGTACTGGCGGACCAGCGCGTCAAAGGCGGTGCGGGAGCCGGACTGGGCTTCGCGGATGAGGTCCGTTTCCGCGCCCCGGCCCGTCTGACGCTCCTGCCCCGGGGTAGCGCCTTCCCGGCCTGTTCCGCCCATTGCCCTGGTTGCCGCCATGCCTCCAGAGGATTTTACCCTCCGGCCGGCCACCCAGGCTAAAGTTCCGGCAAGTGCAACGGGGGAAATGGGCAAGCTTGCCGCGTCTGTCGCCATCGCGCTCTCCGTTCCGAACGAGTCAATACGCACCCGATAGACGGCGCATGAGGGGGTTTGGTAATCGGCGATGGAGGGGACAGTAGCACGAAAGTGCTAGAGGGCACAATGCTCGCGCGGCCAGCCTGCCGGGGCGGGCTCCGATGGATGGCGCCGGGGCGCAGGAGCGGGGGCACGTTCCGCTACACTGGAGCCGATGACGG
>JASHUF010000192.1 GCA_030040175.1 Acidobacteriaceae bacterium | reverse complement strand
CTCGATCACTACTCCGGAGGCGGTGTTCTTCACAGTTCCGGCAAGCTCTAGTTCGGAGGCCAGGCGATACACGAACGGCCTGAAGCCAACTCCCTGCACAAGTCCGGAGACGTGAACGAGCTTTCGTACCGTCAAGGCGTTCATTGAGTATCACACCAGCGAGACGGGCTGTGCCGCGAGCGCCTGCGCTCTGCGCTCTTCCAGCCACGCAATCCACTGCGCAATTCCGTCGCCGCTGGTATTTGAGATGCGCAGAATCTCGATCTCTGGATGCACGCGCCGCGCGTTCTCTTCTGCCTGCGCGATGTCAAAAGGGACATACGGCAGGAGGTCCGTCTTGGTAATGACGGCGAGTTTCGATTTGAAGAAGATCGAAGGATACTTGAGCGGCTTGTCCTCGCCCTCTGTGACGCTCAGCAATACAATTTTGGCCGCCTCGCCCAGATCGTAGCTTGCGGGGCAAACTAGGTTGCCGACATTTTCAATCATTAAAACGTCAATCGCATCCAGATCCCAGTCCGCCAGGTGGCGATCAATCATCTGCGCGTCCAGGTGGCAGGTGCCTCCCGTGGTGATCGGTTTTACCGGAAATCCGAAGCGGCGCAGGCGGTTGGCATCGTTTTGTGTCTGAATGTCACCGGTCAGCACGGCGAGACGCAAGCCGCAGGGAACATTTGCAAGCGTGCCTTCGAGCAAACTGGTCTTGCCCGAACCTGGTGCGCTGATCAGGTTCAGGCAAAGTGTTCCGTGCTCGAGAAATCTCGCGCGCAGCTCGCCGGCAATGCGGTCATTCTCCTTCAACACCTTCTGCTCAAGCGGTACTTGATTCATACGATTCCATCTCCAGAGAGGCCAACTCCAGCTGATCTCCGCTCACAAACTCCGTCCGCTCTTCCCCACATTGGGTGCAGCGAAAATCGTAATCCGCCACCGTGAACTCTGCGCCGCAAGCCGGGCAACAATTTCTCCGCGGACACGGTTCGATCTTGAGTTCAAGCGCGGCCAGCTCCGTGCCCCGCGTGAGCGCCGCGAAGCAGAACTGCAACGAATCCGGATCAACTGCAGCCAGCTCACCGATGCGCACCGTGATGCGCAGGGGACGAGCGGCAGAGTGGCGAGCCATCTCTGCGCGCGTGGCCTCAAGAATCGAGTTGGCAATTCCCACTTCGTGCATCCTGCGGCCCTCAACAGATACGCGGCAGTTGATCGCCGGCCAGCATGTCGACAATGCGCGAGGTGCCCAGCGGCGTCCTCATCGTGACCATGCCTGCAAGCGAATCGGTCACGCGGCCGATGATTGCGGCCTGTGCGCCATAAAGATGATTGCGCATCGCTCGCAGCACGTCTTCGGCAGCATCGGGTGCGACGATCGCAATCAGCTTGCCCTCATTGGCCACATAAAGCGGATCAAGGCCCAGCATCTCGCATGCGCCGCGCACCTCCTCGCGCACCGGGATAGCGCTCTCGCGCAGGTCAATTCCCACATGCGCCTGCGTCGCAATCTCATTGAGCGCGCTCGAAAGGCCGCCACGGGTAAGGTCGCGCATGCAGCGGATGTCGGTGGACGCTTCGAGCATCGCGGCACACAACCCGTTGAGCGGCGCGCTGTCGCTCTCGATCTCGCTTTCAAACTCGAGGCCTTCGCGCTGCGCCAGGATGGCGATCCCGTGCTCGCCGATGGAACCATTCAGCAGGATTACATCACCCGGCCGCGCGCGGTGGGCAGAGAGTTCAACGTCGGAAGGAACCAACCCGATTCCGGTGGTGTTGATAAAGAGGCCATCGCCTTTTCCCCGCTCTACCACCTTGGTGTCGCCGGTAATTACGGTCACGCCCGCGATATCGGCCGCGCGTCGCATAGACGCAACCACGCGCCGCAGCGAGTCGATGGGAAAGCCTTCTTCGATGAGAAACGCTGCACTCAGGAACAGCGGCTGCGCTCCTCCCACGGCAAGGTCGTTCACCGTTCCGTGCACCGCCAGTGAACCGATATCGCCGCCGCGGAAGAAGAGCGGGTGAATGACAAACGAGTCAGTCGACAGGGCGATCTTCACCTCGCCGATGGAGACGATGGCCTGATCGTTCAGGCACGCCAGCAGCGGATTGCCCAACGCCGGCAGAAACACGCCGCGCATCACGTCGGCGCTTAGTTTGCCGCCGCTCCCGTGGCCCAGCAGCACGGTTTCGCTCGCGCCCAGCGGCGCCGGACAGGCCAAATCGGCTATCGACTGCAAACTCATGAGCACTCCTTGTGGCGGCGATAGTGGTAGTATGCGGCGCAGGCGCCTTCGGCGGAAACCATCGGCGCGCCCAGAGGCGCCTCCGGCGTGCACCCGATGCCAAAGGCCGGGCAGTCGGTCGGCTTGCGCAGCCCCTGCAGCACCAGCGCGCTGATGCATTCGGCCGGCTCTTCGGCGGCGATCAGTTCAAGATCGAAGACGCGGTTCGCATCGAAGCGCGCATATTCCTCTCGAAAATGCAGCCCGCTCCCAGCAATCTCGCCCAGGCCCCGCCATTTCTGATTCCCAACCTCAAAAACCTCCTTCAGGATTCGCTGCGCCGGCAGGTTGCCCGCATAGGTCACCGAGCGAACGTATTGATTCTCGACGCATGCCTTGCCGGCCTCGAGTTGCCGCACGAGCATCAGAATCGACTCCAGCAGGTCCACCGGCTCAAACCCGCCCACGACCATCGGGATGCGGAACTCACGGGAGAGGTCTTCGTATTCCTTGTAACCCGCAACGGTGCACACATGGCCCGGCCCGATGAACCCCTGGATTCGGTTTTGGGGAGTTGCAAGCAGCGCCCGAATGGCAGGGGGAACCAGAACATGGGAGACGAGCATGGAGAAGTTCTTCAGGCCCTCGCGTCTTGCCTCCCAGGCGGCCATGGCGTTGGCCGGTGCGGTCGTTTCAAAACCGATGGCCAGAAACACGACCTGCCGTTCCGGATTGGCGCGCGCGACTTTGAGCGCCTCCGTGGGTGAATAGGCGACGCGAACATCCGCACCCGAGGCCTTGGCGCGCAGAAGATCGGAGTTCGAACCGGGAACGCGCAGCATGTCTCCGTAGGAAACCAGAATCACATCTTGGCGCAAGGCCAGGGCGATGGCTTTGTCGATCGTCTCGAGCGGCGTTACGCACACCGGACAACCCGGCCCATGAACGAGTTCGATTTTGCGCGGGAGGAGTTCGTCGATCCCGTAGCGCATAATGGTATGCGTCTGCCCGCCGCAGATTTCCATCAGCACCCACGGATGCGTAGCGACGCAGGCGATCTCGCCGGCGAGCGCGCGCGCAATCGCGCCATCGCGATACTCATCCAGATACTTCATTGCGGCCGCCGATCCCAGGCTGTGTCTTCACCGGGTCCGAGCTCTTCTGCGAGCGCGCCCATCGATTGCAGGATCTCGTAGGTGCGTTCCGCCTCTTGTTCGTCCACGCGGCTGATTGCAAATCCAACGTGAACCATCACGTAGTCGCCCGCCCCTGCCTCGGGCACGAAATCAAGACGGACATTGCGCACAATCCCGCCGAACCGCACCTTTCCGCTGCGCAGATCGCCTGCTTCTTCAATTTCCAGTACTCGGCCGGGAATTGCCAGGCACACGGAATGACACTCCACTCAAGGGGATCATCTGCCCATTTCGAAAAGAGGGATGTGATGCACGTCACATACCTGGGCTACCGATGGAACGACGACCAGAAGAGCAAGCTGAGGACGGAACTCTACAAGGCGCTACGCCCGAAGGCGGGAACCGGCAAAATGATTGAGGTCACAAACCGTCTCATGGGCATTCAGCGCGCATGTGCGCGCCCGCGAGCTACGCGGCCTCTTGTCTCGGTACGAGGATCCCCGCACAAGTCCGCGCCCAGGTGCGCGCGCGTGGCGATTTCCTTTAGGCCTAAGAGGGATTCTGCAACCAGTACGCGTGCAGGCGCGCTCGCGCGCGAAAGGCGTGCACTTGGAGGGGTTCGATCCTCGGTCTGAAAGCTTAAAGCTCTGTGTACCAGAGTGTGTACCACGGGAAGCGCCAACGCATTTTTTGAGTAGCTGTATCCCGAAGAGGAAAAGCAGAGTCGACGCGACCACCAGGGAGCGGTGACCTCCCGAGGGAATCAAAAGGACACAGTAACTCAGAAAATGCCGTAGCTGCTAGCTCCTGGCCCTTGATTGTCTGCCGCACACCGCCCGTTGTTCCCGGCATCACCGACCACCGTTCACGGTCCACGGCCCCCCCGTCCACTGCCTTTAGAACTTTCTACGCAAAAACTCGAAGACCCCGTAGCCGATGCACGAACTGACCAGGGCAATCAGGAAGTTTTCTGGTGTCAAGATGTCGCCCAGCGCAAAGGCAAGC
>JASHUF010000191.1 GCA_030040175.1 Acidobacteriaceae bacterium | reverse complement strand
CATTCGCGAATTCCGCGGTAGGAAAGTCTCTTCTAACGATCCTGTCCACGTCGTCGTTGGTGTGTTCCGGGGATAGACGTGTCGGGATGTAATCTGGCGCAAAGATCCCGGGCAGCCATGAACGAAAAAACATGTTTAGGCGAGTGCGTCGCCACACCTTGAGGCGACGCAACTCAGAAGTGCCAGGAATGAACCGCGTGAGATGGGCAGGACTCATTTGTGAGCCAATACAAAACATCATGCCATATTCGGTGATGTGATTGCCCATGCGGAAATTGCCAAGTTATTATGCCTGTCATTCCCTAAACTCCGAACGCACGGCAGGTCCTTCGACTCGGTCGCCGCGGCGACCTCGCTCAGGATGACAGAGTTGCAAGCGAGGCAAGGATTGGTGCTGCGGGTCCTTCGACTCGGTCGCCGCGGCGACCTCGCTCAGGATGACAGCGTTGCGTGCGAGGCAAGGAGTGGAGCTGCAGGTCCTTCGACTGCGCGGACTGCTGAGTGCGGTCCGCTGCGCTCAGGATGACAGTTCTTTGTGGTTGATCGAGAATTGTGGTCGATTGAGAACCGCGAGGAAACGACAGACCGCGACGTTGCGGACGACGACGCTGAAAGCGTAGAGTGTTGGCCGTGCGCGACGAACGAACCTATTTCACGTACATTATAGCCAGCCGCAGCCGTACGCTGTACATCGGCATGACCGGGGACCTGCTGAAGCGCGTCTTTCAGCATAAAGACAAGACTTTCGAAGGATTCTCGGCGGATTACAATTGCGACCGGCTGGTCTGGTTCGAGCGGTTCATGGACCCGCGCAATGCGATTGCGCGCGAAAAGCAATTGAAGGGGTGGAGGCGGGAGAAGAAGCTCGCGCTGATTGAGACAACCAACCCCGCGTGGGTGGACCTGAGCGAAGGGTGGTATGCGATCGATCCTTCGCATCTGCGAATCGCGGAAAAAGCAAATGCGGGTCCTTCGACTCGTCCGCTTGCGCGGACTCGCTCAGGATGACATGAGTATTGGGGTTTGCAGGGAGCCTGAGGATGCAACTGCGGGTCCTTCGACTGCGCGGACCGCGAGACGCGGTCCGCTGCGCTCAGGATGACAGCATGAGGGGCGCGTCCGGAGGTAGAGCAGCAGGTCCTTCGACTCGTCCGCTTGCGCGGACTCGCTCAGGATGACATGAGTATTGGGGTTTGCAGGGAGCCTGAGGATGCAACTGCAGGTCCTTCGACTCGGTCGCCGCGGCGACCTCGCTCAGGATGACAGCGTTGCGTGCGAGGCAAGGAGTGGAGCAGCAGGTCCTTCGACTGCGCGGACCGCTAAGTGCGGTCCGCTGCGCTCAGGATGACAGCCCGTGGGAGCGCGAATGCGAGACCGTGGATTCCCAGGTCCCAAAATCGGGACCTGGGGCACCCAAATAATTGGGCTGGCCCTCCAACGCCGGATTAGTCGTTGTAGTTCATGCTCTCAAGGCCGAGGTAGACCGCACCCGAGCCCAGCTCTTCTTCAATGCGCAGCAGCTGGTTGTACTTGGCGATGCGGTCGGTGCGCGAAACCGATCCGGTCTTGATCTGGCCCACACCCGTGGCCACGGCGAGATCGGCGATGAAGGTGTCTTCCGTCTCGCCCGATCGGTGCGACATGACTGCCGTGTAGCCGTAGCGGCGGCCGAGCTCGATTGCCTCCAAGGTTTCAGTCACCGTGCCGATCTGGTTCACCTTGATCAGGATCGAATTGCCTACGCCCTCTTCAATGCCGCGCTGCAGCCGCTTCACGTTGGTCACGAAGATGTCGTCGCCCACAAGCTGGATGCGGTTGCCCAGCTTGTCGGTGAGCGTGCGCCATCCTGCCCAGTCGTCTTCGGCCAGGCCGTCTTCGAGCGAGACGATGGGGTACTGGCGAATCCATTCCTCGTAGAACTGCACCATCTCGTCGCTCGAGAGCTCGCGCTTGTCGCTTTTCTTGAACACGTACTTTTTCTTATCCTTGTCATAAAACTCGCTCGAGGCCGGATCGAGCGCGATGGCGATCTGCTCGCCGGGCTTGTAGCCGGCGGCTGCAATGGCTTCGAGGATCAGGTCCACGGCTTCGGTATTCGACTTGAGTGAAGGCGCAAAGCCGCCCTCGTCGCCCACGGCGGTGTTATAGCCCTTCTTCTTGAGCACGCTTTTGAGGGTGTGAAAGGTCTCCGCGGCCCAGCGCAGTGCCTCACTGAACGCGGAAGCGCCCACGGGCATGATCATGAACTCCTGAAAGTCCACGTTCGAGTCGGCATGCGCGCCGCCGTTGAGCACGTTGAGCATGGGCGTGGGCAGAACGCTGGCGTTGATGCCGCCGAGATAGCGGTAGAGAGGAATCTCCAAGGTCTCCGCCACGGCGCGCGACGCGGCCATGGAAACCGCGAGAATGGCGTTTGCGCCCAGCTTGCTTTTGTTCGGCGAGCCGTCGAGCGCAATCATGGTCTGGTCAATGAGTCTTTGATTGGCCGCGTCCATGCCTTCGAGCTCGGGCGCAATCACAGTCTCCACGTTGGCCACGGCCTGCAGCACGCCTTTGCCCAGATAGTGGTTCTTGTCGCCGTCGCGCAGCTCCACGGCCTCATGCTCGCCGGTGGACGCCCCCGACGGCACAAT
>JASHUF010000190.1 GCA_030040175.1 Acidobacteriaceae bacterium | reverse complement strand
GATGCCGATGTAGCTGGCCAGCGATTCGAGCAGTTCGACGTCTTCGCTCGAAAGGAAATCGCCGCCGAGCGTACGCCCCAGGCCGATGACGGCGATGGTGCGCGTGGCCGGGGCGGCCGAGGGCGGTTCGCCCGCGGCCACGCGGCAGGGCAGGTAGTAGTTGAGATCGAGCAGGGCGGCGGTGCGCCGCTGGGTTTCCGGAAGGTGCAGCGCAGCCTGCGCATTCTCAAAGAAGATGTGGCGATGCGAGCGGACCCGGTTGAAGTCGAGAAAGCGCAGATCGAGGTGTTCCGCGCTCGCGCCGCCCGGGGCAAGGCCCTCGGGCAGGCCGTGCGCCGCGGCCAGGTGCAGGCGCTCATCCTTTTCCATAAAGATGGCCACGCGCGCCACCAGCAGCGTACGCGGCAACTGCTCCACGATGGAGTGAAGCAGCGCCTGCAGATTGGTCTCCGAGCTCAGGCCGCGGCCGAACTCGACCAGCGCCCGGCGATAGTCGTAGCGATGACGGTCGAAGGCGCGATCGACCCAACCCTGAACGCGGCGCTTGAGGGGGTCGAAGATGGCGGCCGTGATGACGATGGCGGCCACCAGACCCCACTCGCGCACCGCCTCCGGCATGGCGTTGTGCACCATCACGGGGATGAGCGCGATGATGCCGAAATAGCCGCCGACGATGAGGCCGGTCGACAGCATGTAGGCCACGCTGCGCTTGAAGATCAGGTCGGTATCCATCAGCCGGTAGCGGACGATGGCCCAACTGAAGGTGAGGGGCAGGAAAATCTGCGAGAGGCCGGCGAGGTCTTCAAGCAGGCGGGGCAGGCGCAGAGCGGAAAGATAGACAACGGCGTAGACGGTGAAGGGCACGACCGCCAGCAGCGTGCCCCGCGTCACCCATTTCAACTGCTGGCGCAAGAGCGGCGAGTCCGAGCGCCGGTAGCTCAACAGGAACAGCAGCGCCGCCCAGACATAGAAAACCGCGTCGTAGGCGATGGCAGTCCGGTTGAGCTGGTCGAGCAAAAGCTTGGTGGCCTCGCGCGTGGAAATGGACCACAACCACAACCCGAACAGAGCAGCGCCCGGCGCATAGACCAGGGGCAGGAGCCGGCGGCGATGCAGGCTGTTGAAGCGCTCCTCGGGAAAGCTGAGCGCGAAATGCAGAAAGAGCGCGGGCTGCAACGCCTCGGCGGCGACGTTGGCCCAGAAGACGGCCCAATCGAGGGTGTCGAATTTCCCCGTGTACTTAAGAGCGTACAACGCGAAAGAAACAAGGCAGAAGAGATAGAAATGCGTGGCGCGCGGCGCTCCCCAGCGGCGGAAAAGGACATAAAAGCCGATGACCAGGTAGATGAGCCCGATGACACGCAGGCCGAGCTGCAGACTGTGGTCGGCCGCGTCGGGAATCACCTTGATGGGCGTGTCGAGGGGAATGCCGTCACGGGTGATGACGTAGTAAATCTGGCCGTAAGGTCCGGTTCCGTACAGGACCTGTTCGAGGTCGGCGAGCCGGGCAACCGTTGTGACCGGAGCTGACGGACCGTCGCTTACCCCTGTGAGCAGATCGTCGACCTGGATGCCGGCGCGCTGGCCGGCGCTGTCAGGCAGTACCTTGTCGGCCTGGAGGCCCCCGGAAACTTCGTGCCACCAGACGCCGTCATCGGGCTGGGGAGTCTGCCGCTCCTGGTGGAGATTGAAAATCGCCAACACGAACAGGGCGGCTGTGGCCAGGGCCAGCAGCGTTGCCCGCAAGCGATTCAGGAGATTGGTCTCCATAGTTCCGGTTCTACACCATCTTAAACTGTTGTTGCACTTCGATTGCCACCGGAGGCGCAGAACAGCCAGCCGTCGCCGTGTGGATCGCAAGTTTCAGATAATAAAAAAGATATGGACGAGAAGCGAGCATGAAAGTGAGCCCGGCTGCAACTGCGACGGGGTCTGAAATGCAAAAAATCGTAAGTACAATCCATGGAAAGGAACCCGATTACAAAATTCAGTAGGTGTCTGGCACAAACGGAGTTAATGGGAGGAATTGCAGCCGCCGAGTCCAGCAGAAGCGGAAGGAACTGGTTCAGAATGTGCGCAGCGGTTCACGGCAGGTCGCTCGGGTCCTTCGGCTGCCCGTAGGTGGCCCTGGGGCCATGTTTGCGCTGGTAGTGGTGCTCGGAGACGTAATTTGGAATTCCGTTTTCGGGCGCGTGAAGAAGGATGCTGCGCCAGGCGAGGCGGGCGATGAATTCGAGCAAATCGGCGTGCTCGACCGCCTCGGCCGGCGAGCGGCCCCAGGCAAAGGGCGCGTGACCGGCAACCAGAACACCGGGAATGGCGACGGGATCGAGCTGGTCGCGGCGAAAGCGACGCACAATCACGGAACCGGTGTTGCGGACGTACGCTTCCGCGACCTCCTCGGCGGTGAGCGGCTCGGTGACGGGAACCGGGCCGTGGAAGTAGTCGGCATGGGTGGTGCCGAGGCACGGAATGGGACGGCAGGCCTGCGCCCACGCGGTGGCGAACTCAGAATGCGTGTGCACGATGCCGCCGATCGCGGGAAATTCGCGGTAGAGGAGCGTGTGCGTGTCGAGATCGCTCGAGGGGCGCAGCGAACCCTCGACGATGTTTCCCGCGAGGTCGGTGACCACCAGGTCGGCCGGCGTCATGGAGGCGTAATCGACGCCGCTCGGCTTGATGACCACGAGGGGCTGGGTTCCCGAGCCGTCAATACCCAAACGATCGATGCCGCTCGAATTGCCGAAGGTGTGCGGCGCCAGGCCGCGGCGCGCGATCTCCTGGTTGGCGTACAGAACTTCGCGGCGCAGAGACTCGAGCAGCATGGGTGCTTCCCGGCGCGACCGATATGTTCTTCTCCGGCCGCATGCGGAGATGGTTTGCCGTACCAGACTATCAGTCTCAGCTGCTCCGCCGGATCGTTTCAAGAATTGCCGGCCCGGGCTGAACGCGTTCAGCCGTATTGCTCGCAGTAGTACTCGTAAGTGTCGGCGTTCTCGACCATCTGATGAACAGGGAGCGCCCGGCAATCGGCGTCTCCGTAAGCGTGATCCCGGGTGCCGCAGAGGGCGTGCGAGAGTTCGTGAATCACCACGCCGCCGATCTGGTCCTGGTGCCTGTCTTTGAGGTGCGTTCCCTCAAAGAATTGCCCGCAGAGATACACGTGCGTTCCGGGACCGGGCGACGGATTGAGGACGTAAGCGAAGATGTTGCTGAGCGGCTGGCCGTTGATCAGCGCAGGAATGGTGGCCCCGCCGCCGGCACCGGGAGTGTCATCGGGCCGGCCGGCCATCTTGTCTACGCGGTAATAGAGAAAGAGGCTTTGCGAGCAGACGACATCATAGATCCGCTTGATATTGGCCTTGACCGTGTTATAGCGCCCCACGTCGAAAGGCGAGCCGAAATAAAGCTCGAACTGCGCCTGAAACCCGGGATTCCTTCTTACCCCGGAGAGAATGGGCCAGGTTTTGCCGAGGATCTTGCTGGCCGCTTCAATGGCATCGATCGCGTACCGCTTCTCCTTGGAGTTTGCCTGGTTGAAACTGGGCTGGAGACGCGGGTCCTGGGTGGTCTTGGTGGGCGCGATGTTTTGCACCTCGAGCCGCGTAACCGGCCGCAGGGTGACCAGCATCGGGGTCAGCTCCTGAATGCACTCGGCCTTTGTCATCGTTCTCTTGTCGGCAACAATAGCGGCAGCATCTTCGCGGTCGAGCGGGCGCTTTTGCACGAGCGCGGTCACCAGGCCGACCGCGCGCACCGCCACGCGGCGCTCGGTTTCAGCAGCCTTCTTCCAGAAGCGCCGGCCAAGACTCAGCGAATTGGAGACGAAGTCGCGCTGCGCCTGATCTGCGTATCTTTGGTTCACCGCGTTGCGGACATTGGTAACATCGGCCGCCGAAAAGTTGTCGCCAAGGAAGTCATAAATATCCTGGAGCCGCTGACCCGCATCTTTGCTCATTTTTTCCTCCGCCATGGGGCTGATTGGCCAGATTTGGAAAGGGCATCCGGCCGGGATGAAAGGGATCGTTCGAATTGTACCCGATGCCTGCGCTTTGTGAATGAATTCGGAGAGGCGCAACGAGGCGCTGGATCAAGTCTTTCCGTTTCTTGGAAATGTGCCGGGGCGCTGCTTGCGCCTCTTGGGTAAGAGCGGGTTGCAAGTATCCCCTCGCCAAATGCGATAAGGGAGCGTTATCATGGTTCGGTTTCTTCATCGATCTATTAGGCTCGGCCGGAATATTTTCTCGACCAGGGAGTGCCATGAGGCGTGTTGTCATTTCGCGTGCAGCGATGGTGTGTGCCGGTGCAGCTTTATTCAGCCTGGCGGGGTGCGGGGGCAGCGTAAACAGCAGCACGCCGCCGGCCATCTCCAGCTTCACGGCCAGCCCGACCGCGATTGAGGCAACCACGAACACGAGCGTGAGCCTGACCGCGGTCTTCACCGGCGGCACGGGCGTGATCACGCCGGGCAATCTCTCCGTCACCAGCGGCACACCGGTGAGCGTGACTCCCGCCGCGACCACTACCTACACGCTCACGGTGACGCCCACTTCGGGCGCATCGATCACGCAGACGGCGATGGTGACCGTGGACCCGGTGCCCTCGATCACCAGCTTCACGGCCAGCCCGTCTCCGATCGAAGCGGGATCGAGCAGCAGCCTGACGGCGGACTTCAGCGGAGGGACGGGTGTGATTACGGCGGCGGGCGGCTTCAGCTCGCCGGTCACCAGCGGGACGCCGGTCAGCGTGACGCCAACCGCGACGACTGTGTACACGCTCACGGTGACGCCGCCCGTGGGCAGTGTGAACGCGACCATGACGGCGACGGTGACGGTCGATCCGATGCCTGCCATTGCCAGCTTTGCGGCCAGCCCGAATCCCATCGAGGCCGGATCGAGCACGAGCTTGACGGCGGTGTTCTCTGGCTCAGCGAACGGGACGGCGACAATCTCGCCGGGCAACATCTCCGTCACCAGCGGGACGCCGGTGAGCGTGAGCCCGACCACGACCACCGAGTACACGCTGACCGTGACGCCGCCCGTGGGCAGTGTGAACGCGACCATGACGGCGACGGTGACGGTGGATCCGGTTCCTGCCATTGCCAGCTTTGCGGCCAGCCCCAACCCGATTGTGGCCGGCAACAGCGCCAGCCTGACGGCGGACTTTACAGGAGGGACGGGCACGATTACGCCGGGCAGTCTTCCCGTCACCAGCGGAACGCCGGTGAGCGTGAGCCCGACCACGACCACCGAGTACACGCTGACCGTGACGCCGCCCGTGGGCAGCGTGAACGCAACGCAGACGGTCACCGTGACGGTGAACTCGCCCGCCTCCATCACCAGCTTCACGGCCAGTCCGAGCACGATTGTCACCGGGAGCAGTTCGAGCCTGACGGCGGACTTTACCGGGGGCACGGGTGTGATTACGCCAGGCCCCATCGATGTGACCAGCGGGACGCCGGTGAGCGTGAGCCCGACGGCGACCACTGTGTACACGCTCACGGTGACGCCGACCGTGGGCGCGGCGGTCACGCAGACGGCGACGGTGACGGTGGATCCGGTTCCTGCCATCACCAGCTTTGCGGCCAGCCCCAACCCGATTGTGGCCGGCAACAGCGCCAGCCT
>JASHUF010000189.1 GCA_030040175.1 Acidobacteriaceae bacterium | reverse complement strand
CCGCAGGTTCCCTGCCCGGCGATGATCTGCTCGTCGTCGTAGGGAGGGATGACCACGTAGCCGTGCTCGCGGACGAGTTCTTCGGCCTTGGCGAGGCGCTCACTCGAAGCGGGACCAACGTCGACGATCTCCGCGCCGAGAGCGAGCGTGGCGGCGCGCTTGACGGCGGGCGCGTTCGAAGGCATCACGATGATCGCTCTCGCTCCGGCCTGGCGCGCGGCGTAGGCCACGCCCTGGGCGTGATTGCCGCTCGAGTAGGTGATGACGCCGCGGGCGAGCTGGTCGGGCGTGAGTTGAAGGATTTTGTTGGCCGCGCCGCGGATTTTGAAGGCGCCCACGGGCTGGAGGCTTTCCGCCTTAAGCCAGACTTCGCCCGCTGCGCCGGAGAGCGGCGCGCGCAGGAGCGGAGTCCTGATGGCGATGGGCGCGATGCGCGCGGCGGCGGCGCGAATCTCTTCGATCGATACCAGGTGCGTGGTTGCGGTGACCATGTCCAGCTTCTATCTCCTAGAACTGGTTGCATCAATGGCTTTGTAAAAGGGCCCGGCTTGAGCCGGGCCGCAAAGGCCGCATCAACGTTGGGGCTTTAGCCCCTGAGGGACACGACCCAACAGCCTGAGGCCATTGATGCAACCAACTCTAGTGTGGTGCGTCCGAAATTCCTACCATAAAAGCTGAAAAGCAGATTCTTCGACTCACCACCCCCAAACTGAAGAACGTTTGGGGCCCCGTTCGCTCAGAATGACATCCGCAATTATGTTGGGAATTTCAGACTCAGGACACCAGCTCCCTGTTCCCTGTTTCCTGTTCCCTGCCTTACTCATACGCCAGCGCGTCGATGGGGTCTTTGCGCGCGGCCATCCAGGCGGGATAGAGCGCGCCGAGTTCGGAGCCGGCGAAGGCCAGAACGTCGGCCCGCAGCAGCCAGCCCATGGTGATATCGAAGGGTTTCGAGGGGAAGAAGTGCATCAGGAGCAGGCGCAGGACGAAGGTTCCGGCGTCGCCGAGGAGAATGCCGGCGATGGCGAGCACGGCGCACTCGCGCAACACCATGCCCACGATGGCTCCCTTGGAGGCGCCCATGGATTTGAGGATGCCGATCTCCCGCGTGCGCTCCAGGACGGCGGTGTACATGGACTGGAAGATCACCAGGAAGCCGACGATCATGGCGATGCCGGTGACGATATTGAGCGAGAGATTGAAGCCGGGGATCTTGTCCGGGGTCATCTGGTTGAGCCAGCTGTCGACGGTGATGGCGGTAAAGTCTTCGAGGCCCGGCGTGGCGTGAATCTCGTTTATCACCAAGTCTTCGTTGGCGGGCGAGTCGCACTTGATGTAAAAGAGCGTGGCCTTGCCGGGCACGCCGATGAGGCGCTGCATGGTGAGAATGGGAACGAGCTTGCGGGCTCCCTTGCCCTGCTCCACGATGCCGGAGATGCGGAAGAACCCGCCGAGAATAGGCATGGTATCGCCCACGGCATAGGGTTTTCCCGTGACCGGGTTGCGGTTGGAAGCGATGATGCTGTCGATGATGAGGTCGTTCGGTCCCTGGAACGGTCCGCCGGCGATATAGGAGAAAGGCTTGAGGGCGCTGTAGCTCGGGTAGTCGATGCCGTAGAGGACTTCGACGCTGCCGCTGGTGGTGAGTTTCTGAACGACCGGCGAGACAATGGCCACGTGGGGCAGATGGCTCACGGGCTGCGCGTCGGCCACGGGCAGGGCCGCGCCGCTGACGCCGTTGAAGAAACTGACGTTCGGAGGCCACAACATGAGATCGGCGCCGATGCCGTTGGTGCGCTGGTTCTGATCGTTCAGCATGCCCATGAAGATGCCGACGATGGAGAGGATCATGATGACTTCAATGGCGACGGCGAGGATGCTGATGATGGAGCGCAGCGGGCGATGGAGGAGATTGGCGAAGATGAGCTTGTTCATAGATGCAAAACAAGTTGTTTGGTTGGGCGGAATGGTCTCCCACCCTGAACTCTCAACCGCCCCACGGACGAAAACCTGTCTGTCCGCCCCAAGGGAGCAAAGGTCGCTTCCTGGGGACCCCGCCGTGGGGGCCCGGTGTGCGCGTTCAGGATGGGGCAACCGGCAAAATCGTCTCCCCTCCGGTTCCGGCGCCCGGGTCAGGTTCAAGGGTAACAGGATGGGGCGCGAACACAGATTGGAAGCTTCCCCATGGCACTCGTGGGCGGAGTTGGAGCGGAGCTGCGCTTCCAACTCGCTTTTTGGGGCGCGTTGCCAGTGGGTTTGGGGTGCGAAACGGGATGGCTGACCCAGACTCATGATAATAAAGGGACTAGTACGAATTGATTTTGACGGGCACGGTGAAGCGGGTTTATTGTGATTGTGGAAATCTCACAGGGCTCCTCTGTTTCTGTGGTTTGGTCGGCTATGGGCAGTTTTGGAGAAGACCTGCGCTCCGAGCGGGTTTCGCGCGGATTGGCGCTCGAAGATATTACCGCTGTGACCAAGATCAGCCAGCGTCACTTGATGGCGCTGGAACAGGAGCGATTTCGCCAACTACCGGGCGGAATCCTGAACAAGGGGATCGTGCGCGGGTACGCGGGCGCGCTGGGGCTGGACGAACGCGACTGGACGGAACGGTTTTTGAAGGCATATAGCGCCTCCGTGCATCCGATCGAAGACGAGCAGGGCTGGACGGCGTTTGCAGCCAACGTGGGCAAGGCCCGCATCCAGCGGCATGAGGCCGAGGAACTGCGCCTGCGCTGGGCCGGAGCGGTGGTGCTCGTGCTGGCTGTGCTCACGCTGGGATTCTTCGGCGTGCGGTACGTGGGCGTGCACGCAGGCTGGTGGCCGCACCTGTTGCCGGCGCATGTGCTCACGGCGCTGTTTCTTCGTTGATCCCGTTGTTTCCATCTCCCTTTGAATCGCAGAGAGTCCAAGGCGGGATGGGGGAGAGTTTTGCCCGCCCACCCCTGCGCAGAAAACGCGCAAGGATGGGGCAGCGCTTTGCACACAATTCGACGCTCCCCCTCCCTTTCAGGGTGCGGATTCCTCCCTTGAGCGGTCAATCCTTGCCATAGCGCTGCGAGGTTTTGCCGGGGCGAGCGGGCGCATTTACCATAAATGGAGTCAAATGCAGAGAGATGCCTGTGTGCGCGGGCATGCAGTGTGGTGTTTTGTCTTTTGTCGAAGGAAGGAGCAGAAATTTTGAGCGATCGATTTTTATTTACCTCGGAGTCGGTGACGGAAGGACACCCCGACAAAATTGCCGACCAGGTTTCCGACGCCATTCTCGATGCCTGCCTGGAGCAGGATCCGTACAGCCGCGTGGCCGCGGAAACGCTGACCGCGACCGGACTGGTGGTGATTGCGGGCGAGATTACCACCAAGGCGTACGTGGATTTCCAGACGCTGGTGCGCGGCGTGGTGGCCTCCATCGGCTACGACAATGCGCTCTACGGGTTCGACTCCAATACCTGCGCGGTGATTTCGTCCATCAACAAGCAGAGCGGCGACATTGCCCAGGGCGTGGATACGGGCGGCGCGGGCGACCAGGGCATGATGTTCGGCTACGCCACCAATGAGACGCCGGAGCTGATGCCGGCGCCGATCTCGCTGGCGCACAAGCTCACACGGCGGCTGACCGAGGTGCGCAAAAACGGCAAGCTGCCTTATCTTCGGCCCGACGGCAAGAGCCAGGTAACGGTGGAGTACGGCGAGAACGGCAAGCCGGCGCGGATTGATGCGGTGGTGATCTCGAGCCAGCACTCGGAGAGCGTGAGCAATGAGGATTTGAAGGCCGACATCCTCAGGCACGTGATCCAGGCCGTGCTGCCGCCGGAGTGGCTGGACGAGAACACCAAGTACCACATCAATCCGACGGGAAGGTTCGTGATCGGCGGCCCCATGGGCGACACCGGATTGACGGGGCGCAAGATCATTGTGGACAGCTACGGCGGCATGGGCCGGCACGGCGGGGGAGCCTTTTCTGGCAAAGACCCGACCAAGGTAGACCGCAGCGGTGCGTACATGGCGCGCTACATCGCCAAGAACATCGTGGCCGCGGGGCTGGCCGAAAAGGTGGAAGTGCAGCTTGCCTACGCCATCGGCGTGGCCGAGCCGGTGAGCGTGCTGGTGGATGCCTTCGGCACGGGCAAGTTGAGCGAGCCGAAGATTACCGCGCTGGTGCGCAAGCATTTCTCGCTCACGCCCAAGGGCATCATCGAGAGCCTCAAGCTGCGCCGGCCGATTTATCAGAAGACCGCGGCTTACGGGCACTTCGGACGCACGGAGCCCGAGTTCACCTGGGAAGCGACGGACAAGGCGGCCAGGCTGGCGGAAGAGGCCGGAGTGAAGACGGCGGCGGCGGCAAAGTAGGTATCGTGGTTTCCCACCCCTGGCGCAAAAACAAAAGCGCGCCAAGGATGGGGCACCCGAATGTTCTGGCACTGCAGGCAAAGACTGGTGACCCTGGGAAGATTCGAACTTCCGACCTGCGGTTTAGGAAACCGTCGCTCTATCCATCTGAGCTACAGGGCCACTTGTAAGAGATTTTACGCGACGGTTTAGGAAACCGCCGGGCCTGACTCGTTTGGCCCTTCGGGCCAGGAGCCATCTGAGCTACAGAGCCACTATCTTCATTCTACCTGCCATTGTGCCGGGAATAAATCGCCAACCAACCCTTTGCGCATCGTCTGCATAACAGAGGTTGACTGAGAACAGGTTTGCATCATTTCCAGTCCAGCTGTACCTGAGTAAAGCGGCTCGCCGTCCAACTTGATGCACGACTCCTGTTCCTCTTATGCAGAGTTCAGGGACTTTTTTATTTGGAGTTGGTTATTCTTCCTATAGTTCCTATAGTTAGTGTTGATTTAGACAAGCCTGAGAAGGACACATTTGTCCTTCCCGCGAAGCTATCCTCTCCGGTCAGGCAGCGGAACCTGATTTTGGTCTGCTGTTTTGTCTTTACGCTATTTACCACTATCGTTCCGTTTGCCCGCGCTGGCTTTCGTGCCGAGGTGAGCTATAACGAGGGCTGGAACATCTACAACGCTGCGCTCGTTGCAGCCCACCAGCCTCTTTATCCGCAAAAATATGGATGGACGACGAATAACTACCCGATGTTGTCGTTCGTGATCGCCGCGGGCCTGCATTCGGTTACGCACGAT
>JASHUF010000188.1 GCA_030040175.1 Acidobacteriaceae bacterium | reverse complement strand
CACCCCGACCGCTGGAGCTGGGGCCCGTGGCTGCAGGCGCTCAAGTACACGCCCCTGCCGCATCTGTGCAGTTTCATCTTCGGCGTGCTCCTGGCGAGCGTGGATGCATTCATCGCCCGCGAGAGCCGATTGCGGACCGTCCTGGGCGGGCTCGGGTTTCTTTCGACATTTACGATTCTTTCGCTTGCCAACCACATCCCTTACACGCTTCTTCATGACGGGTTTCTCATGCCGTTTTTCGGGTGCATGATCCTGGGCCTGGCCGGCACGAACTGGCTGGCGTCGGTTTTTGGCTGGCGGCCGCTGGTGTTCATCGGCGAAGCCAGTTATTGCCTCTACCTGCTTCACTTCAACCTCTGGAACCTGATCCACAACACGCACATTCTGGACCGGCTGAACCTCAGGCGCTTCGATCCCTGGATCAGCTATGCGCTGCTGATCGCGATGGCCTTGCTGGCGCTGCATTTTGTAGAGAAGCCGGCGCAGCGGCAGCTGCGCAAGTGGCTGAGCGTGTGGAAGTGAAGCGCGCGCTTCGCGCGCAGAAAAAAGCCCGGCTGCGATGGCCGGGCCTGCTTCCGCTTCCCGCTCGCCCCCGGACTACTGAAAAACGGCCTGCACAGCGTGGTTGCCGTGAGGCACGGCAATGACGGCCGTGGGATTGTCCCCGGTGGGGTAGGGCGTAGCCTGCGTCGCGGTGAGAACGCCGCTGCTGGGGTTGAGACGGAAGCCCGAGATGGAGTTGCCGAGGTGGTTGGCGGTGTAAACGTAGCGGCCGAGAGAAGGCTCGACGGTGATGGAGACCGGCTGCGTATCCGTGATGTAGGCTCCGGCAGTGCTGGTGCTGATGACCGCCGAGGGGGTGCCCGTTGGCAGGGAGATGTTATAGGCGGAGACGGTCGAGTCCAGCGCGTTGGAGACGTAGATGAAGATGCCCCGGGGATCGACCACCACGCTGGAGGGTTCGTTGCCGGTCTTGAATGGACCGTTGACCAGAAAATCGAGTTCTTCACCGTCCTGCACCCCATAGCCGATCAGTTCGTTGGAGGCGTAGTCGGTGACGTAGACAAAACGGTCGGTGGGATCGGCCGCGAGTGCACTGGGCTTGACGCCGGCCTGGTAGGGGCCGTCGGCCGCGGACGACAAGGTGCCGCCGGTACCCACGGCAAAGCCGAAGACCCAGCCGGGATTGGCGTTGCTGGTGGTGATGCCGCCGGGGTTGTAGGCCGACTGATCGTAGACCGTGGCGTAAACGGCGTTGCTGTTGGACAGAACCGTGACTGCCGTGGGAACGACCAAGTCGTTGGGGTAGCCGGGAATGGTGAGCGTCTGCTGGGCCACGACGCTGCCGATTGTACCGGAGCTGAGGGAGTACTCGGTCAGCGTGGCCGTGGTGGTTCCGGTAAGCACGTAAAGATAAGTGCCGGCCGAATTCGCGTAAAGGGCGACCGGCGGTCCGCTGGTGGTGAGCGAATCTTTCTGTGTTAGCACGCCGTTATCGGCAATGGAGAAGTGAACCACCGAATTGCTGGCCTGGTTGGCGACGTAGAGATTGTAGTAATCGGCAGTGACGGCCAGGGCGACGGGCGAGTTTCCGCCCGAAGAGACGGCGGGCGGACCGCTGCGCAGGGCGCCGGATTCGGCATCCGCGGCGTAGGTATAGATTGCCCCGCCGCTGCCGGTCGAGGACGAAGCGGCGACGAAAACATAGTCGATGGTGACGATATAACAGCCAGTCAAGCAGAGGGCCGGGATCAGGCCGATGGTCGAGACCAGAAGGAGCTGGCTCAATTTCCTGAACTTCATGCGCTTCCTTTGTTGCGGGGCCGTCCGCGTGCGGACACCCGGAAATCCTCGATTGTGGTTTGCCCGTAGCCATTGTAAAAGCCGGGTACGGGATGTTGCTACGATGCGCGGCTCACTGTGGCTCCACGCCGCCTCCGGTGCCGTTGTGAGGAATGGCCGCAACCGCCGTGGGCCAGTCGTCGGAAGCGAACGGAGAAAACTGCGATTCGACCAGAGTCCCCGCGGCCGGGCTCAACTGAAAACCGGACACATTGTCCCCGGAATAATTGGCGATGAAGACAAATCGCTCCGTCGAGGGGTCGATGCCGATCGCTACCGGCTGAATCCCGGTGCCGTATTCAACGGGCGTCGGGGAACCACCCAGATTGGTGAGCGCGCCATTCGAGATCGAATAAGCCTGGACCGTGGCGTCGAGCGAGTTGACCACGTAAGCATAGGGATACGCGGGATCGACCACGATGGCCGAGGGCTGATTGCCCGCCGCAAAGGGGCTTCCACTCAAAGCGGCCAGCGCGCCGGGATTCGCCGCACTGGCAGAGGCGATGGAATAGCCGAGCACCTCGCCGCGGGCAAAGTCGGTCACGTAGAGATAGCTGCCGGTGGAGTCGCCGGCGATCGCCGAAGGCTGCGTGCCGGCGGCATAGGGCGAGCCGGGCAGCGCAGTGAGGACCCCGCCTGAGCCTACCTGGAAGCCGAAGACATAGCCGGCAGTCGGCGAAACAGAGGAGTCGTAAGCAGCGACGTAAACGTAGGCATTGGAGGCATCGTTGGTGCCGGAAGCCACCCGGATCGCGGTGGGAACGATTATGTCGCTCGAACCGGCAATCTCGATGGGCCAGTAATTGGAAGAATTGGCCGCGTTGCCGGCCGCCGGGTTAATGCCCACAGGCGTGCTTGAGGTGGCCGCAGTCAGCGGAAAGACGCCGATCGAACCGGAGCAGGGATCGGCCGCGGAGCAGATCGCCAGCGGCTGATAGGTGTCCGCCACATAGAGATTCGATTTGTCGGCGGCGATGGCGAGGGGAAAGATCCCCGGCGTGTTCACGGTGTTAAAGGGGTAGAGCTTGCCGCCCGTGCCGATGACAAACTGAACAATATTGTTGTCAAGCTCATTGGCCACAAAGAGGCTGCCGTTGTCGGCGGAGACGGCCTCGGAGACGGGAT
>JASHUF010000187.1 GCA_030040175.1 Acidobacteriaceae bacterium | reverse complement strand
GCTCGCCGCCGGCCACTCCCTGGGTGAATGGTCCGCGCATGTCGTCGCCGGCACACTTTCTTTTTCTGACGCGGTGCGCGCGGTCAAAGCGCGCGGACGCGCCATGCAGCAGGCCGTTCCCCCCGGCGAAGGCGCCATGGCCGCGGTGCTCGCGCTTGACGCGGCGCAGGTGGCCGAAGCCTGCGCGGAGGCTGCGCGCGAGACCGGCCTCGTCGTCGTTGCCGCCAATCTCAACTCGCCCAACCAGGCCGTCATTTCGGGTGCCACGGCCGCGGTGGAGAAGGCTGCGGCCTTGTGCAAAGCCAAGGGTGCGCGCCGCGCGGTGATGCTTCCGGTGAGCGCCCCCTTTCATTGCGCGCTCATGGCCCCGGCGCAGGAGGAACTGGCGCGCGTGCTCGCCGGCATTCCTCTCAGCAATCCGCACATTCCCGTCGCCGCCAACGTCACCGGCGCGCTGGTCGCCACCGCCGACGCCGCGCGGGACGCGCTGGTGCGCCAGGTGACGGGAGCGGTGCGCTGGGTGGATTGCATGCAGGCGCTGAAGGGCGCGGGCGCGAGCCTGTTTATTGAATCTGGTCCCGGCAAGGTGCTTTGTGGCCTGCTCAAGCAGATCGATCCGGAGCTGAAGTCGCTGAACGTGGAAGACGCGGCGAGCCTGGATAGAGCACTGGCTGAGTTGAAGGCGCTCGAATGAGATTTCCCCTCACGCACCGGGTCTTACAACTCCCAGTTCGCGTAGCACGAACGCATAGTCCAGCGCGATCTCTTTGAGGTAATCGTAACGCCCGCTGGCGCCGCCATGGCCGGCCTGCATGTTGGTCACCAGCAGCAGCGGGTGCGCGTCGGTCTTGAGCGTGCGCAGCCTGGCCACGTACTTGGCCGGTTCCCAGTACATTACCTGGCTGTCATGCAGGCTGGTCTTCACCAGCATCGCCGGATAATCGGCCGCGCGCAGGTTGTCGTACGGCGAGTAGCTCAGCATCACGCGAAAATATGCTTCCTGGTTCGGGTCGCCCCACTCCTCGTACTCGGGCACGGTGAGGGGCAGCGAGGCGTCGAGCATGGTGTTCATCACGTCCACGAACGGCACGTGCGCGAGCACCGCGCGAAAGAGCTCCGGCCGCATGTTCACGACTGCGCCCATCAGCAGGCCGCCGGCCGAACCTCCCTCGATGGCTACGTGCTGCGGATCGCCATAGCCGTGCGCGGTGAGGTGCTCCACGCAGACGATGAAATCGGTGAAGGTATTCTGCTTTACCAGCATCTTGCCCGCATCGTGCCAGGGTTTGCCCAGGTCGCCGCCGCCGCGGATGTGCGCATAGGCCATGATTACGCCGCGGTCGAGCAGGCTCAGGCGATTGGAATTGAAGCCGAGCGGAAGCGCGTACCCGTACGATCCGTAGCCGTAGACGTAGAGCGGATTTTTGGGTGCCCCAGGTCCCGATTCTGGGACCTGGGAGACCACTGACTCTCTCGTCGCCGGTTCGCGCCCCGCGCGCTTGTCTTTCCGGTACACGAGCGAGACCGGAATCGCCGTGCCGTCTGCCGCCTGCGCGTGCACGCGTTCGCTGGCATAGAGGCTGCGCTCGAATCCGCCGGGAACCTCCACCTGCTTGAGCAGCGTGGATGTGCGCGCGGCCACGTCGTACTCGTAGACCGAGCTCGGTGTCACCAGCGACTGGTAGGCGTAGCGAAAGGTCGCGGCCTCGAAGATGCGGTTGATGTGCGGATGCGCGCTGTACGCCGGCTCGGGAAACGCGATCTCGCCGGCGGGCGCGGCTGCGGCGTCCTCGCCGCCAAAACGCCAAAGCCGCAGCCGCGGCAACCCGTCCTCGCGCTCGCAGGCCACGAAAAAATCGCGGAAGAGGTCGATTCCCTCAAGCATGATCTGGTCGCGGTGTGCAATCCGCTCCGTCCAGTGCTCGCGCCCGGGCGCGTCCTCCGGTGCGGTCACCAGGCGGAAGTTGCGCCCGCGATCGTTGGTGCGGATGAACCAGAGCCCGTGGCGGTGATCGATCGAGTATTCGTGCTCGTCTTCGCGCGGGGCAATCAGGCGAAACGCGCCTTCGGGCGCGTCGGCCCTGAGCACCCGGCATTCGCTCGTGGTATGGCTCCCCGACTCGAGCACCAGGAACCTGCCGTCGCGCGTGCGTCCCACGCCCACGTTGAAACGCTCGTCGTCTTCCTGGATGACCAACGCAGCTTCAGAAAGCTGCCCGGCGCAGCCGCGCCAGAGCTGGTACTGGCGTTTCTGCTGCTCGTCTTCCACGGTATAAAACAGCGTCCGGTTATCGGCCGCCCACGCGAGCGAGCCCACGCGCTCTACTTCGCCGGGCAGGGTTTCTCCGGTTTCGAGATCCTTGATGTGCAGCGTGTACTGGCGAAAGCCGCGCGTGTCGGTGGAGTACGCCAGCCAGCGCCCGTCGTCGGAGATGGCGGTGTCGCCGATGGCGAAAAAGGAGTGGCCTTCGGCCAGCTTGTTGCCATCCAGCAATACTTCCTCAGGCGCCTCCGGACCAGAGCCGATGTGAGTGCTCCCCCAGGTCTCAGAAGCGAGACCTGGGGCACCCATGTTCTTGCTTGAGGCCGCTTTGCGGCAATGGATCGCGTACTGCAACCCCTCCTCCGTGCGCGAGTAATACCACCAGGCGCCCTCGCGAAAGGGCACGGAGACATCGGTCTGCTTGATGTGGCTCAACATCTCCCGGTAGAGCTCCTCGCGCAGCGGAGCGAGCGAGGCCATCTGCGCCTCGGCGTAGGCGTTCTCGGCTTCGAGGTATTCGGTCACCTCCGGGTTGTCGCGCGCGCGCAGCCACGCGTAGTCGTCGTGCAGCACCGTGCCGTGGATGCGCGTCTCCGTGGGCTGTTTGCGGGCGATCGGTGGTGTGAGTATGTCACTCATCTCCTTCAGTGTAGTCGGCAAGATGTGGGGCTCGGCCGAGCGAGTCATACAACCGCAAAGGAACCGCACGGGGTTCGAACCCGTACAATGGATTGCAATGAACCGCTTTCGGCGCGCACATGGGGCCCGAATCCTCTCGCTCCTGCCAGTTCTGGCGGTCCTTTTGGCCTGCTTTCCCTGCGCGCTGCGCGCCGAGCGCATCCAGGACCTGCCCCAGCCCGCCGACTACGTGAGCGACTTCGCTCACGTGCTTTCGCCCGATGCCGTCGCGCGCATCGACTCCGTCTGCGCGCAGCTCGATCACTCCGCGGCCAACGCGGAGCTGGCCGTAGTGACGGTCCACGATCTCGACGGCGATGACGCGGCCGATTACGCCAACCAGCTCGAAGACCACTGGAAGATGGGCAACAAGGGCGAGAACCGCTATGCGATGATCCTGCTCGCCGTGGCCGACCGCAAATACCGCATTGAAGTGGGCTACGGACTCGAAGGTATTCTGAATGACGCCAAAGTGGGCGACATCGGCCGGGCGATGGTTCCCGATCTGCGCGCCGGCGACTATAACGGCGCCGTGATGCTGGCCGTGGGCGAGGTTGGGCAAGACATCGCCGCCGACGCCAATGTTACGCTCAACCAGAACCTGCCGCCCGCGCCCGCCGTGAGCCAGCCCGTGGAGGACCACGGCTCCGTGCTGGGTAAACTGATCCTGCTCATCCTCGTCCTGGTCTTCTTCGGCGGTTTTTCCCTGTTGCGCATGCTCTTCGGCTTCGGCCTCTTCTTCGGCGGCTGGGGCGGCGGGGGCTGGCGCGGCGGCGGCTGGGGTGGAGGCGGGTTTGGTGGCGGCGGTTCCGGAGGAGGCGGATTCAGCGGTTTCGGCGGCTCCGGCGGCGGATTCGGCGGCGGGGGGGCCGGGGGAAGCTGGTGAGAGAGACAGCCGCTAGCTGCCAGCCTCTAGCTCCTAGCTGTCTCAGGGAAGGCGAAGTGCTGGAAGCCGAAGCGGAGGCGATTGGATAGACGCTGCCATCGTCTTTATTTCAGGAATCGAGGGCGCAATTGCGCCAGGGTTGAGCTAGGAGCTAGGAGCTAGAAGCTAGCAGCTAGAAGCTTCAGTTACGGCGGAGAGGAAAGAAACATGAGCA
>JASHUF010000186.1 GCA_030040175.1 Acidobacteriaceae bacterium | reverse complement strand
AAGCACGTGCTCTGCGAGAAGCCCATGGCCACGTCCGTCGCCGATTCCGAGGCCATGATTGCAGCCTGCAAGGCGGCCAAGGTGAAGCTCATGATCGCCTACCGCTGCCACCACGAGCCTTTTCACCTCCGCTCGATTCAGATGATCCGGGACGGCAAGCTGGGCCAGGTGCAGGCCATCTCCAGTTGTTTCGGCTTCAACATCGCGCCCGGCGAGTGGCGCCTGAACAAGGCGCTCGCCGGCGGCGGCCCGCTCTACGATGTGGGCATCTACTCGCTCAATGCCTGCCGCTATCTCACCGGCGAAGAGCCGGCGGCCGTGCACGGCTACGCCACAACCATCGATCACGACGGCCGCTTCAACGAAGTGGAAGAAAACGTGTCCTGGACCATGCGCTTTCCTTCCGGCATCGTGGCCAGTTGCGCCACCACCTACGGGGCCAATATGAGCGGCTACTTCAAGGTCTACGGCGCCAAAGGCTGGCTCGCGCTCGATCCCGGCCTCAACTACGAAGGCGTGCACATGCTCGCCCAGTTCGGCGATCAGGTGGTGGACGAAACCAACCCGGCGCGCGACCCCTATCAGTTTCAGGCCGAAGCCGAGCACTTCTCGCATTGCGTCCAGAACAACCTGGAGCCGCAGAGCCCCGGCGAAGAAGGCCTCAAGGACATGAAGTATATCGCCGAGATCTACCGCTCCGCCGGCATTCCCGTACCGTGGAAAATGGAACCGATCAGCATGCATTCAGAATCGCCGCGCGCATCCTGACCGGGACCTGGTTCACCGCCCGCATGCGCGCTTTGGTTCTTATTCGCCGGCCCACGCCTTCAATGCGCCGCGCTGGAGCGCCGCGGTCAGCGCTTCAATATCCCTGCTCAATTGCCGGTCCTCGCCGAGATGCGGCACCACGGCGCGCACGGCTTCATAGGCGCGGCCCACTTCCACGCCGGGCCTGAGCGGGAGCCGGTATTCAAGCCCCTGCGCCGCGCACATCAGCTCCATCGCCAGAATCCTTTCTGCGTTCTCCACGATCCGGCGCAGCTTGACTGCAGCCGTCATGCCCATAGAGACGTGGTCCTCCTTGCCGCCGCTGGTGGGGATGTTGCCGGTGGACGCGGGTGCGCTGAGCACCTGGCACTCGTTGATGAGCGCCGCGGCGGCGATCTGCGCCACCATGTATCCCGACTGCAACCCCGCGCCCGGCGAAAGAAACGGCGGCAGCCCCTCGTTCACGTCGGGATTGAGCAGCCGGTCAATGCGCCGCTCCATGATGCTGGCAAGATCGGTCAAGGCGATGGCCGCGTAGTCGAGCGCATAGGCCAGCGGCGCGCCGTGAAAATTCCCTCCCTCCAGCACGGCTCCGCCGTCTGGCGTTTTGGATGAGGGCTCAGGCAGGACAAGGGGGTTATCCGTCGCCGATCCCGACTCGATTTCGAGCACGCCCGCCACATGTTCCAGCACGTCGCGCACCGCTCCGTGCACCTGCGGCATGCAGCGCAGGCAGTAGGCATCCTGCACGCGCGCGTCGTGCACGCGGTGTGACTCGCGAATCTCCGAGCCGGCCATCAGCCGCATCAGGTGCGCCGCGGCAGCGACTTGCCCCGCGTGCGGCCGCGCCTGGTGAATGCGGGCGTCGAATGCCGTAGGCGTTCCTTTGAGCGCTTCGAGCGACATGGCGCCGGCAAGATCGGCCAGCCGCACCAGCCGCCGCGCCCGCTCGACGGCCAGCGCGCCCACCGCCGTCATCGCCTGCGTCCCGTTCAGCAGCGCCAGGCCCTCCTTGGCCTTGAGCGCCAGCGGCGCCAGCCCCGCGCGCTGCAGTGCCTCGCCGCCCGGCAGCCGCTCGCCCTTGTCGACCGGGGTCCCCACGGACAGGTCTAGGTCCGTGGGGTGAAGTAACGCCTCGCCTTCGCCGATGACCACCAGCGCCAGATGGGCCAGCGGAGCCAGGTCGCCGCTCGCGCCCACAGAACCTTTCTCCGGAATCACCGGCGTCACGCCCGCGTTCAGCATGGCTGTCAACAGCTCCACAAGCTCGGGGCGCACGCCGCTCAAGCCTTTGGCCAGCACGTTGGCGCGCAACAGCAGCATGGCCCGCGACTCAGGCTCGGCCAGCGGCTCGCCCAGCCCGCACGCGTGGCTGCGCACCAGGTTCACCTGCAGTTGCGCCAGGCTTTCGGGCGGGATGTGCACGTCGGCCAGCTTGCCGAAGCCGGTGTTGACGCCATAGACGGTGCGCCCGGAGGCGAGAATGCGCTCGATGCACGCCCGCCCCGCAGCCACGCGCTCCATGGCTGCCGGCGCGATCGCCACGCGGCGCGCGCCGTGTGCTACTGCCTCGATTGCAGCCGGCGTGAGCGGCCGGCCGTCCAGCGCCAATGTTTCCGCCGCGGGTTTCACGGTGCCCATACTAAGCCGGACGCGCTGCTTCTGGGAAGGCTTCGAGCGTGGTCAGACCGGAAACCAAGTCCGAAGCATCGCATCCTAAGAACGCTGCCGCACGCAATGCTAAAATTCAACTTTCGGAGAGCGTATGCCAGAGCCTTCCTGCGATATCGGCCTCATCGGCCTCGCCGTCATGGGACAGAATCTTGTCCTCAATATGAACGATCACGGCTTCAAGGTGGCCGTCTTCAACCGCACTGTCTCCAAGGTCGACGATTTCCTCAGCAATGAGGCCAAGGGCACCCAGGTGCAGGGCGGGCACTCGATGGAGGAGTTCATCGGCCTGCTTAAGAAGCCGCGGCGCGTGATGCTGATGGTGAAAGCCGGCGACACCGTGGACCAGATGATCGATCATGTGCTGCCGCACCTCGAGGCCGGCGACATTCTCATCGACGGCGGCAATTCGCTTTACTCCGATTCCAACCGCCGCACCAAGGCGCTGGCTGAAAAAGGCATCCTCTTCATCGGCACCGGCGTCAGCGGCGGCGAAGAAGGCGCGCGCCACGGCCCGTCGATCATGCCCGGCGGCAATCCCGCGGCGTGGCTGCACGTGAAACCGATCTTTCAGGCCATCGCCGCCAGGGTGGAAGACGGCACGCCCTGCTGCGACTGGGTGGGCGAGGACGGCGCCGGCCACTACGTGAAGATGGTGCACAACGGCATCGAGTACGGCGACATGCAGCTCATCTGCGAGGCCTACGACCTGCTGCAGCGCGGGTTGGGTCTCAAGCCGGATGAGCTTTCAGGCGTCTTTGCCGAGTGGAACAAGGGCGAGCTCGACAGCTACCTCATCGAAATCTCTTCGCAGATCTTCGCCAAGAAAGACGAGGACGGCGCGCCGCTGGTGGATAAGATTCTCGACACCGCGGGCCAGAAAGGCACCGGCAAGTGGACCGTGATCAGCGCGCTCGACACCGGCCAGCCGGTCACGCTCATCGGCGAAAGCGTCTTCGCGCGCTGCCTTTCCGCGCTCAAGGAAGAGCGCGTGGCCGCATCGAAGATCCTCGAAGGGCCGGCAAAGAAGGCCGATGTGGGCGATCGCGCCGCGTTTATTGAAGACGTGCGCCGGGCGCTGTATTGCTCGAAAATTGTCAGCTACGCGCAGGGCTACATGCTGCTGCGCGCCGCCGGCGAAGAGAACAAGTGGCATCTGAACATGGGCGGCATTGCGCTGATGTGGCGCGGCGGGTGCATCATCCGCAGCCGCTTTCTGGGCAAGATCAAGGAAGCCTTTGAAAAGAACGCGCACCTCACCAATCTGCTGCTCGACAACTTCTTTTCGAACGCAGTGAATCAATACCAGGCCTCGTGGCGCAAGGCCATTGCGCACGCGGTGGAGATGGGCGTGCCCACGCCGGCCTTCTCCACGGCGCTCGCCTTCTTTGACGGCTACCGCACCGCGCGCCTGCCGCAGAACCTGCTGCAGGCGCAGCGCGACTTCTTCGGCGCGCACACCTACGAGCGCATCGACCAGCCCCGCGGCCAGTTCTTCCACACCAACTGGACCGGCCACGGCGGGCGGGTTTCATCGTCCACCTACAATGTCTAGCGTCTTTCTTCGACCTCCCACGAAAAGGGGTGCGCCAGGTCCCGATTTTGGGACCTGGGATAGCACCGAGCCTCACCCAAGCGTTGTCATCCTGAGCGAAGTGACGCACTCGCGCCAGCGAGGGCGCCACGAGTCGAAGGACCTGCGGTTGCTTTTCAAGACTCGCGCGTCGCAAAACCCGTCATTCGCTCAACGCAGGCTCGCCACCGGCGCCGGGTCCATATCGGCGTAGTCCTGATTCTCGCCGCCCATGCCCCAGCAGAAACTATAAGCGCGTGTCCCCACGCCGGAGTGAATCGACCACCCCGGCGAAACGACGATCTCCTTGTCTTCGATCACCAGGTGCCGCGTCTCATCCGGCGGGCCCATGAAGTGCATCACGCGCGCATCGGCGGCCAGATTGAAGTACATATAAATCTCTGAGCGGCGCATGTGCGTGTGCGGCGGCATGGTGTTCCAGTTGCTCCCCGGCGCAAGGTGCGTCACGCCCATCACCAGCTGGCAACTGCGCGCGCCCTGGAGGTGAATATATTTGCAGATGGTTCGCTTGTTGCAGGTTTCCGCGCTGCCGATCTCCGTGGGACTCGCCTCAGCCTTGCGCACCAGCGCCACGGGAAATTCGGCGTGCGCGGGATAGCTGAGCAGATAAAAGATGGCAGGCGCGCTCGCGTTCTTCGAGGCGAAGCTCACCTCCCTGCTGCTGCGGCCGATGTAAAGGCAGTCGAGATTGTCGAGCGCGTGCGCCTGGCCGTCGACCGTGATCGAGCCGGAACCACCAAGGTTCAACACGCCCAGCTCCCGCCGCTCCGTGAAGGATTTTGCGCGTAACTCGGGATAGGTGGGTAGTGCGATCGCTGCTTCGAGCGGCGCGGCGAACCCCACCACGGAGCGGTCAAGATCGACGTAACGCAGATGCAGCCTGCCGGGTTCATAAAGGCCGCTCAGCAGGAACGTCGCGCGCAGCTCTTCTGTAGTCATGCGCGGGTAGCGCGTCGGATCGGCCATCAACACCGTCTTCATTGCTCCTCCACGGGCTCCGAAACAAGCCCATTCTACTGCGCGGGCAGCGCCGTCTGCGCCCGCCTGGGAACCTGCGCGAGAACCCAACGCACCAGCTCCCGGCCGGCGGCGTAGTTGTCATAAACGGACGGCAGCTTGCGCCCGTCGGTGTACTCGTTGTAGAGCCAGGGATCGACGTTCGCGAAGACGGTTCCCTTCCCGTATTTCGCCACGGCCATAAAAATGTCGCTGCCTTCGGTGAGCGCCGGCCTTGCGGGACCGCTCACGGAGATGGTGCACACGTCCTTCATATAGAGCGTGTGCGCATGGTGAAAGATGGGACCGGAGCCGCTGACATCGATCTTGCCCATCTGCCATTGCGTGCCCATGACATGTTTGCGCAGCACGCTGTTGAAGTGGATGCCGAATTTTTCCGAGACCAGATTGAAGTGGTCGAGATCGGCAAAGGAGGTGTCGTTCTCCATAATCATCAGCACGCCGCCGGCCCTGACCCACGCGGCAATCCGGTTCGCGTCTTCCATGGCGGCGAAATGCGCGCGCGGATTTTTCTCGAGATTGTCGGGCGAGGCGATCACAAAAATCTGGGCGCCGCGCAGATTGGCGAGCGTGGGCTCCGCGTCGAGCTCCGCAGTCTCCGCGCCGTACAAGCGGAAGATATGGCCGAAGAGCGAGTAGCCGGGCTCGTCCTGGGTCTTCCACTTGTAATGAAATTCCGCCGTCTGGCCGAAGGCGTCGGTGCGCTGCTGCGAGTTGAACCATCCGTCCACAATCACGGTATCGCCACGCCCGAGCCGCGCATTCCGGGCGTTCTCCATCTCCACGCTGGCCAGCAGAAAGGCGCCCACACCCTTGGGATCGTTGGCGGCGATCGTCTCGCCGAAGTAACAGGCGTGGCTTCCATCGCGGCAGGGATTGCCCCCGAGGCCGGAGCCCTTCGCCGTGCTCGCGAGGGAAACATCGTCGCCGGGTCCGTATCGGATGAAGTGCGCGAGAATGCCCCGGTATCCGCGCTCGGCGTCCGAGAGATAGCGCGCAGGCAGGTAGCCGCGGCGCACGCCCTTGGCCAGCGCATAGACGAGCATGCAGGCAGCCGAAGACTCGAGGTAGTTGCCTTGCGCGCCGGGTTTGTCCGGCACGTCGTACCAGAGCCCGGTCGCCCGATCCTGCGCGCGCGCCACTGCCTCCGCCTCGCGGCGCAGGATGGCCAGCAACTGCGCGCGGCCCGGATCGCCGGCGGGATAGGAGCCGAGCGTGTCCACAAGGGCCATCATGAACCAGCCCATGCCGCGCGCGCGTTCCTCCATCAGCACGAACGGGTGCGTGATGTCGGCGAAGTTCTCCGGGTGATGGGAGATGGAGGAGTATTCGGCATAGAAGGGCTCGGCCATGTAGAGGCCGTCGAGCCACATCTGGTCGGGATAGGGCTGCTTGGGCCGGAATCCGCCTTCGGCGTTGCGCGGCTGCTTCTGCAGCAGATCGTAGAGCGTGGTGGCCGCGGTCAGGTAGCGGGTGTTGCGCGTCACGCCATAGAGCAGCAGAAGCTGGCGGCCGAGCAGGAAGTCGTCGAGCTGATGCTCGTCC
>JASHUF010000185.1 GCA_030040175.1 Acidobacteriaceae bacterium | reverse complement strand
CTGGCCTTCAAAGCCCAGGTGATTGCCACGGTCACACAAGTGGAAAACATTTACTGGGATCTGGTAAACGCTTATCAGGACGAGCAGATCAACGAGCGCTCGCTCTCCTTTGCGCAACAGACTCTCGAGATGGACCAGAAACAGCTCAACCTCAACGCCATTCCGGCCATGCAGGTCCTGACGGACGAGTCGGACGTGGCCACCGCCGAGGGCAATCTCACCGTCGCCCGCGCCAACCTGCGCCTCAACGAACTGCTCATGAAGAACGCGCTCACCAAGGTCGACGATCCCCAGATCGACGAAATGCCGGTCGTTCCCCTCGATCTGAAAGGCGCGCCTGATGCCAACGCTTCCAAGCCGATTGACGATCTTATCGCCGAAGCCGAAAAGAACCGCCCGGAAGTGGGAATCTACGAGCAGCAGGCCGAGATTCAGCGCAGCAACCTGAAGTCGGTAAACAGCGAACTGCTGCCCACGCTCAACATGTACGGCTTCTACCAAGGCGCGGGCACTGCCGGGCCGAAAAATCCGTACTGCGACCTCGGCCCCTCGGAATGCACCACCACGCTGCCTACCGATTTCTCCAGCATGCTGGAGAACACCTTCAACTATTCCGCGCCGGAGTACCAGGTGGGCATGACGCTGCAGATCAACCTTCGCAACCGCGTCTTCAAGGCCGATCAGTTCCGCGCCGTGCTGCAGTACCGCCAGAGCCAGATCACCTCCGAGGAGCAGCAAAAGAACATCCGTTTCGACGTGCGCAACTCGCAGTTCGCTTTGCAGCAGGCTGAGGCCCGCGTAGACGCGTCGCAGAAGGCGCGCGACCTGGCGCAGCGCACCTTTGACATCACTCAGCAGGAACAGAAACTCGGGGCCAAGTCCAGCTACGATACGCTGGTGGCGCAGCAAAGCCTGGCCGTCGCCGAGTCCGCTCTGGTGGGCGCACAGAGCGCGTATGAAAAGGCCAAGGTGGACATCGACCGGGCCACGGGAGAGACCCTGCAGCTGACCGGAGTCTCGATCGATGACGCGAAGACGGGCGTGGTGGCGCATGCGCCGTAGACCGCGCGAAACGTCAAGCTCCGGCGCAGGGCGGCGCATCCCGAAACCGGCGGCCGCGCGGGCGCCGAATCCATTGGATATGATGCAGAGTGGGCAAAAGCCGGAAGAAGCGTAATGGAGGCGGGCCATCACCAACAAACAGGAACGAATCCGGGTTCTGGTTGCCGACGACCAGCCCTCCATTCTGGAAGCGGTGGAGCTCCTGCTCGCGCCGCAGGGAATCAGCGTGGATTGCGTGCGCTCGCCGCAACTGCTGATGGAGGCCCTGGGCCAGAGCGACTACGACGTGCTGTTGATCGATCTGAATTACACCCGCGATACGACGTCGGGCCAGGAGGGCCTGGATCTGCTGGCGCGGATTCATGAGTACGATCCGCGGCTGCCGGTCGTCGTAATGACGGCATGGGGCAACATCGGCCTGGCCGTCGAAAGCATCAAGCGCGGGGCGCGCGATTTCATCCAGAAACCGTGGGAAAACGAGCGCTTGCTCTCGCTCATCCGCGTGCACGCGGAACTGCATCAGGCGCTGCGCCGCGCGCGGCAGCTGGAGCTTGAAAACCGGCTGCTGCGCGCCGAAGGCATGCCGGAGTTTGTGGCCGGCGCGCCCTCCATGCAGCCGGTGCTGGAGCTGATTGCGCAGGTGGGCCCCTCGGACGCCAATGTGCTCATTACCGGCGAGCACGGCACGGGCAAGGAGATTGTGGCGCGGCTGCTGCACGCCGCCTCGCCGCGCGCACGCATGCCGCTGGTGGCCGTGAACGCCGGAGGGCTGCCGGAGGGAACCTTCGAGAGCGAGATCTTCGGCCACGTCAAGGGCGCATTTACCGACGCGCGTACCGACCGCGTGGGCCGCTTCGAGCTGGCCAACGGGGGCACGCTCTTTCTGGACGAGATTGCCAATGTGCCCCTGCGCCAGCAGGCCAAGCTGCTGCGCGTGCTGGAGACCGGCGAGCTCGAGCGCGTGGGCTCCTCGCAAACCCGGCGCGTGGATGTGCGCATTCTTTCCGCCACCAACGCACAGCTCCACAAAGAGGCGAGCCAAGGCAACTTCCGCGAGGATCTCCTCTTCCGCATCAACACGGTGGAAATCCACCTGCCCGCGCTGCGCGACCGGCGCGAAGACATCCCCCCGCTGGCGCAGCATTTCCTGGCGCGCAACCGCAGCCGGTACCGCAAGCAGGTGAACGGATTCTCGCCTTCCGCGATGCAGCAAATGATGCAGTACCCGTGGCCGGGCAACGTGCGCGAGCTGGAGCACACGGTGGAGCGCGCGGTGCTGTTGTGCCGCGGCGAGGAAGTGGATCCGGCGAACCTGGCCATCGCCTCGGCGCGCGCGTCGGCCCCTTCGTTCGAGAATATGAGCATCGACGAGGTGGAGGCGCTGCTCATCCGCAAGGTTCTTCGCCGCTGCGACGGCAACATCTCGCAGGCGGCGGAGGCGCTGGGGTTGAGCCGTGCGGCGCTCTACCGGCGCATCGAAAAATATGGCCTATGAGAGGAGAGCGCGCAGGCGGAAGCACTCGGCCATCGGCCGGGTGTGGCTCTTTTCGCTGCTGCTCTCGCTGCCGGCGCTCGTCTGTTTCGGCGTATTTTTCTTCGAGCGATCGATCTCCCTGACCACCGCGCTGGCGCTGGCAGCGTGCCTCCTGCTCTATCTCGCTCTCACTGCGTCGGCGCTGGTCGACGGCCTGGTGCGTCCTCTGCAGACGCTGGCCAATGTGGTTTCCTCGCTGCGCGAGGGCGATTACTCCTTCCGCGCGCGGGGTGCGGGCGTAGCGGACGCCATGGGCGAGCTGGCCGCAGAAGTCAACGCCCTGGCCGATCTGATGCAGAAGCAGCGCGTGCGCTCGCTTGAAGCCACGGCGTTGCTGGCGCGGATTCTCGAAGTGATGCACGCGCCCCTGTTCGCCTTCGACCGCGAGAACCTGCTGCAGCTGGTGAACGACGCCGGACTCAGGCTGCTTGGCCTTCCCTACGCGCGTTGCTTCGGGCGCTCGGCGCGCGAGCTGGGGCTCGATGCGCTGCTGGCTCTGCCCGACCAGACCATCCATTCCTTCCCTCGGAAATCCGCCCGCTGGCTGCTGCGCAAGGCCGCTTTCCGCCAGGACGGCGTGCCCCACACGCTGCTGCTGCTGGCCGACGTGAGCCAGCCTCTCAGGGAAGAGGAGCAGATCGCGTGGAAGCGGCTCATCCGCGTGCTGGGGCACGAGCTCTCCAACTCCCTGGCGCCCATTAAATCGATCGCCGGCAGTTTGCTCGAGCGCATGGACGCGGTGGCGGCCGACGAGGCGACGCTGCGCGATTTTCGCCGCGGCCTGGGCGTGGTGGAAAGCCGTGCCGAGTCGCTGCACCGGTTTGTGCAGTCGTACCGGATGCTGGCACAGTTGCCTCCGCCCAAGTTCCGTCCTGTGCCCATCGGGCCCCTGCTGGGGCGCGTGGTTTTGCTCGAGCAGCGCATTCCGGTCGAGCTCGATCCCGGACCATCGGTGATGCTCTCGGCCGACCCCGATCAACTGGAGCAGATGTTCATCAACCTGCTGGCGAACGCCGTCGATGCTTCGCTGGCCAACGGCGCCAAGCCTGTGCGCGCAACCTGGCGCGTGCAGGAGACGAGCGTGCTGGTGGCCATTGAGGACCGGGGGATGGGAATCGCGAACTCCGACAATCTGTTTGTGCCCTTTTACACCACCAAACCGGCAGGAAGCGGCGTGGGCCTGGCCCTGGCGCAGCAGGTTGCGCGCGCGCATGGGGGCGAAGTGCAGCTGGTGAATCGCGAGGACGCCCCCGGCGCGCGTGCGATCGTGACCCTGCCGCTGGCGGAGCATTTCGCCGAGTAGCCTGTACGCCTCATTTACCGCAGCAGATCTTCAAGCGTGGCGCTAAGGTCGGTTTTTTGGTCGCGGTACTTCACGATTACGGCGGCGTAGAGGCTCAGGCCCCATTCCTGGCCCTTGCCTTTGTTCACGGCACGGGCGCCGGGAACCACGACGGCGTTTTCGGGAATGATGAGCGGAAGTCCGCCGGAGGCGCGCAGAACCTCGCCGCGCACGAGGTCGAAGACAGGCGTGCCGCGGGTAAGAAGGGTGCCGGCGGCGAGCACGGCGCCCTGGCGCACGATGCAGCCTTCATACACGCCGCAGTTGCCGCCCACGAGCACATCGTCCTCGATAACAACCGGGTTCGCGTTCACGGGCTCGAGCACGCCGCCGATCTGCGCCGCGGCGCTCAGGTGCACGCGCTTGCCGATCTGCGCGCAGGAACCCACCAGCGCGTGCGAGTCCACCATGGTTCCCTCATCGACGTAGGCGCCGGCGTTGATGTACATGGGCGGCATGCAGACCACGCCGCGCGCAACGAAAGCGCCGGAGCGAATCGAGGAGCCGCCGGGAACCACGCGCACGCCGTCGCCCGCGCCAAATTGCCGCACCGGGTAAGTGTGCTTGTCGACAAAGGAGAGCCCCGGAGCCGGCATCTCTTCGAGGACGCCCAGGCGGAAGCCGAGCAGGATGCCGCGCTTAACCCATGCGTTTACGCGCCAGCCGGTAGGCGATCCGGAGTCGGGTGAGGCAGCGCGCACCTCGCCGCGCTCCAGCGCAGCACGGAGCGCGAGAAACGCCTCCATGGCTTGGGAATCGGCCTGAGCGGCCGAGCCTGCGGCAAAGGAGCGCTCGATTGCCTCTTCAAGCTGGGCGATTTTCATTCATCCCGAGTCTATCAACCCGCCGCGGCCGGCTCCTAGAGCATCTTCGGAATACACGTAGACTTCTTGAGGGCTATGAAAGGTGGCTTTTTCTTGAGGAAAAAGCCACTTGGGGGTGTGCTTTCGGTCTACAGCAATTCCGAAAATGCTATAGTCACGGGCGCATGGTTTTGCGTTGCGCGCGGAGGTGAAACGGAACGGTCGCGAGCGATCTGGGGCGGCTTACGCGTCGCATTCCGCCGGATCGAGGGGCTCGGTCACGGCTCTGCTCCGGGAATTGTGAGCGAAGGCCTCGATCGTCTGCAGACGGAAGCAGTTCTTGCCCGAGGGGATAAGCACCAGCGGGACCGGCTCCTTCCCTGGCTTGCCTTTGAAGTTTTTCGATTCGAGCCAGGCGGCGAGGCGCGGGTCAGTAATCTCCGGGTGACCATTCCAGAAGCCGGGCTGGAGCCCGCACTGAATCTGAAGGTGATCAAGTTCGATCTCGATGACGTGCGTTTGTTTCGGAAAATAGCGCCGCACGTTTCCGGCTCCCACTTCGACGCCGGTGTATTCCCGCCCTTTGCATTGCGTCCTGACGACCATATCTACCTTTCTTCGATGTGTCTGCGGGGCCGACGGATGCAATTCCCTGGCCCTCAGAGGCGAATTGTGCGGAGAAACCGGTGGAGGGCCCCTGCGCCGGGCAGATCCCAAGCTTCCCCCAGGATGGCTCGGATTAGAGAGCGACGGCGCGGCACAGCGACGCCTCGGGAATGGATAAAGCCGCCCTGCGGCGTTGAAGAAAAAGAAGATTCGCGACGAATCTCGAAAAATGAATTTGGCAATCGACGATTTTCCGGCGAAGACCCGGACAGGAGAAGTGTAAGGACGGATTGTGGAAATCGGAGCGGGAACCCCGCTTCAAGCGGCGCTCGTATTTCCTGAATCGATAATTCCGCGAGCATAAGTCGGATCGGGAATCAAACGACGAATTTCGGCTCGCCGGACCTCAAGCCGCGGATGTCGGGGCGCAGGCTATGCGGAAACCGCGGCCGCCCGATGCAACCGGGAGCCTGTATGCGATACTCGAAACGGCATGTACAAGCGGATTGTGCTCAAGTTATCGGGCGAGGCCCTGGCGGGCGAGCGCGGCTTTGGCCTGGACGCCAACCGGGTGGCCGAGATTACCGGCGAACTCGCCGAGATTCACGCGCTGGGCGTGGAAGTGGGCGTGGTGGTGGGCGGCGGCAACTTCTTTCGCGGCGTGGCCGAGCAGGCCCGGGAGATGGACCGCGTCAGCGCCGACAACATGGGCATGCTTTCCACGGTGATCAATGCGCTGGCGCTTCAGGACGCTCTGGAGAAACGCGGCGTGCAGTGCCGGGTGATGACCGCCGTGTTCATGAACCAGGTGGCCGAGCCGTACATCCGCCGGCGCGCGGTGCGGCATCTCGAAAAGGGCCGCGTGGTGATCTTCGCGGCCGGCATCGGCAATCCCTTCTTTTCCACTGACACGGCGGCCAGCCTGCGCGCCATGGAGATCAAGGCCGACGTACTTTTGAAGGGCACCAAAGTGGAGGGCGTCTTCAGCGCCGACCCCGTTCTGGTGAAGGACGCCGTAAAGTACGACGCAATCACGTATATGGATATTCTGCAGCAGGGCCTGAAGGTGATGGACCTGACCGCAGTAAGCTTGTGTAAAGACAACAGCCTGCCCATGATTATCTTCAACATGAATCAGCCCGGGAATATCCGCAGCGTGGTGCTGGGTGAAAAGGTCGGAACACTGGTAACGGCCTGAGACGTTCCGGATTCCTCTGTCTGCGATCCGAATCTTAAATTGACTGCACAGCCAATTGTTTGCCTGAAGTCTTGAAACGCCTGTGCGCGGAGACGTCCAATAAGTTTGTGGAGATGCGCAAGCCAGCACGGTTGGAAGCTTTGACAGGCTTGCGCTGCTTTGCCGCCATCAATATCGTTCTGTTTCACTTCTCGAATCCCAAATGGTTCGGGATTCTGGCGCCCGTTGTCAACGCCGGCTTCGCCTCGGTCAGCTTTTTCATCCTGCTCTCGGGCTATGTGCTTGCCTACAATTACGCCTCCAAGGCGCGGCTGGGGGAGCTGGACAAGGTGCGCTTCTGGGAGGCCCGGTTTACGCGGCTCTATCCCATCTACCTGCTCAGCCTGCTTTTGAGCTGGCAGGTTGCGCCCATCGAATACAGCGTGCACACGCACCGCATGTTCTGGTGGGGGATGGTGCTGACGCCGCTGCTGCTGCAGGGATGGGTGCCGGAGCTGGCCACCTTTCTGAACACGCCGGCATGGACCATGTCGGCCGAGTCGTTTTACTACGTGCTCTTTCCCTGGATGGCGCGATGGAAGCAGCCGGAGCGGATCAGGCCGCATCTGGCCAGGATGTTCATCGTATGGATGCTGGGCCTGGTGCCGGGAACGCTCTACGTGATCTTCAATCCCGACGGAATCGCGCATCCGGACCGCTGGAGCTGGGGCCCGTGGCTGCAGGCGCTT
>JASHUF010000184.1 GCA_030040175.1 Acidobacteriaceae bacterium | reverse complement strand
GCTGCGGGCCTGCTGGACTTAAGTTGCGGCATCGTGGCCGACGCAAAAAGCGGCGTCAGCGGCGCCGGCAAAGCGCCTACGGCGCGAACCCACTTTATGCATGCCGCGGACAATCTCTCGGCCTACAGCGTCTTCAGCCATCGCCATACGGGCGAACTGCTGGAGCAGATCGGGATGGATGCAGGCGAGATCGTCTTCACGCCGCATCTTCTGCCCATTCCGCGCGGCATTCTCTCCACGATCTACGTGCGCTTTAAGCAGGCGCAGACGCGCGCCGCCATCGCGCAGGTCTATCGCGACTTCTATGCGGCGAGCCCCATGGTGCGCCTGCACCGGAAGTCGCTTCCGCAAATTCAACATGTGCTCTACACCAACTACGCCGACATCGGATTCGAGCTCGATGCAAGCGGGATGCGCGCCGTCCTCGTCAGTTGCCTTGACAATTTGCTGAAGGGCGCAGCCGGCCAGGCGGTGCAGAACCTGAACGTCGTGCTCGGATGGCCCGAATCGGAGGGTCTTGCATGAAGCTCGCCGCGGAGGGACAGGAATGAAGTTTGTCGTCAAGCTGGGCGGGGCTGGCCTTGAGGTTCCGGCGCTTCTCGAGGGATGCGTGCGCGCCATCGCGGAACTGGTGCGCGACGGCAACCAGGTAGCCGTGGTGCACGGCGGCGGCGCGCAGTTGACGCGCACGCTCAAAGAGATGGGCAAGACGAGCGAGTTTGTCAACGGCCTGCGCATTACTGACGCCGAAACGCGCGACGTAGCCCTGATGGTGCTCGCCGGGCGGGTGAACAAGAGCCTGGTGGCCGCTCTGGGCGCGCACGGCCAGCCCGCGGTGGGACTTTCCGGCGGGGACGGGCTTCTTTTCCGCGCGCGCAAGAAGCGCACCGTGCCCGATCTGGGCTACGTGGGCGAGATTGCCGCCAGCGATCCGCGCTGGATTGAGGCCGTCTGGCAGTTGAGCGGCGTGCCCGTGCTCTCCTCCATGGCTCTCGGGTTCGACGGCGAGTATTACAACGTGAACGCCGATGAGATGGCCGCCGCCTGCTCCATTGCCTGCCGCGCCGATGCGCTCGTGTTTCTGACCGACGTGCCCGGCGTCAAAGACGCCAACGGCGACGTGCTTCGGTGGCTGTCGATCGACCAGATTGCGGAGATGGCGAAAAGCGAGGTGATCTCCGGCGGCATGCTGCCCAAGCTTGCGGCCTGCCGGGAAGCGCTGCTGAACGGCGTCAAGCGCGTGCGCATTCTTCCCGCAGAGGCAGCGGGCTCGCTGCCTGACCTCTGCACCTCGCGCGTGGCGCACGGCACGGAAGTGATGGTGGCCTGACTTGGGTTTTGTAACAAGGGCACGGCTTTAGCCGGGCCGAATTGGGGTCAAAAAAGAATTCCGGGGCTTTAGCCCCCGTTGGATCTGTCGTTCAGGAGGTTGATTCAAACGATGACGAAACTCGACCAGATTCGCGCTGCGGAGTCGCGGCTGCTGCTTTCGACTTACGAAAGGAATCCCATTCTCTTCGTTGGCGGCGAAGGCGTGTACATCATCGACGAAAACGGCGCGAAGTACCTCGATCTGCTGAGCGGCATCGGCGTCAACGCGCTCGGCTACGGCCATCGGGTCATTGAAGAGGCCATTGCACGGCAGAGCCGGCAGCTCATCCACACGTCGAACCTGTTCTATCACGAAGGCCAGGCCGAGCTGGCGCTCCGGCTCACGGAACGCACCGGCCTCGATCGCGCGTTCTTTGCGAATACGGGCACGGAAGCGTGGGAGGGCGCGCTCAAGCTGGCGCGCGCGTACGCGGGCTTGAGGCGCAGCGAAGGCGTGCAGATCGGCACAAAATTTCTGGCGCTCGAGCAGAGCTTCCACGGCCGCACCTTCGGCTCCATGTCCACCACGCACAAGGCCAAGTACCGCGAGCCTTTTGCGCCCGGTGTGCCCGGCGTGGAGTTCGTGCGTTTCAACGACGTGGATGATCTGCGCCGGAAATTTTCGAGCGAGGTCTGCGCCGTCCTCGTGGAAGCCATCCAGGGTGAGGGCGGGATCCGGCCGCTCAGTCAGGGGTTCTTCGAGGAGGCGCGCGCGCTCACGGCTTCGACAGGCGCGCTGCTCATCGTGGACGAGATCCAGGCCGGGATGGGCCGCACGGGCAAGTGGTGCGCGTATCAGCATTACGGAATCAGACCGGACATCGTGACGCTGGCGAAGCCTCTCGCCGGAGGTCTTCCGCTGGGAGCCGTCCTCTGTACGGAGGAGGTGGCGCGCTCCATCCATGCCGGCATGCACGGCACTACATTCGGCGGAGGGCCGCTGGCGTGCGCGGTGGCCATCGCCGTGATCGACTTTATGGAGAAGGAAAAACTTCTGGCGCACGCGGCCGAGCTAGGCGGCTACTTCCTTGAGCAGTTGCGCTCGCTCGCCCGGCGGCACGAGGCGATTGTGGACGTGCGCGGCAGGGGGCTCATGCTTGCCGCCGAAGTCGATTCTGCCGAGCTCGCCAAGCTTGTCGTGGCGGAGATGCTCAGGCGGCGCATCGTGATCAACTGCACCAGCGACACGGTGCTGCGCTTCCTTCCCCCCTACATTCTCGAGCGCGAGCACGTGGATACGGCCATGGCCGCGCTCGACGAGATCTTTACCGAACACACGGCCCATCCGGCCACTCCCGCCTCAGGAGGTCATCACATTGGCTAGCAGAGCAACCATCGAACGCGCAGCCGGATCGCTTCCGGTGCAGAAGGACCCCGATATTCTGGCAGCCGCCGCGCGCCTGGCCGGCGAGGACCTATGCTCCATCGGCGACCTCTTGAGCGGCGAAGTGCGGGCGATTCTCAAGCTGGGCCACGAGGTCAAGCGCAATCCCCGCGACTATCGTCACGCTCTCGACGCCAAACAAATGGTGCTGATGTTCGAGAAGGCCAGCCTGCGCACGCGGCTGAGCTTTGAAACCGGCATCAACACCATGGGCGGCAACGCCATCTTCGTGGATCACACCAGCTCTCCGCTGGGCGAGCGCGAAGCCATCGCCGACGTGGCGCGCAACGTGGAGCGCTGGGTGGACATCATCGTGCTGCGCACCTACGCGCACGACACCATCACGGAGATGGCGGCCAACTCGCGCGTGCCGGTGGTGAATGCGCTCTCCGATTTCGAGCATCCCTGCCAGGCGCTGGCCGACTTCATGACTCTCGAAGAGCACTTCGGCACCGTGGTGGGCATGAACTTTACCTACCTGGGCGACGGCAACAACGTCTGCCACTCGCTCATGCTCACCGGCGCGCAACTGGGCGCGAACGTCACCATCGCCACCCCGCGCGGCTACTCGCCCGACATCGAAATCGTGACCAAGGCGCGCGAGATAGCGGCGGCCAACGGCTGCGAAGTGAACCTGACCCAGGACCCGCAAGCGGCGGCAACCGGCGCGGACGCGGTGTACACAGATGTCTGCGTGAGCATGGGCTTCGAGCACGAGTCCACAAAACGGGCTCCCATTTTTCGGCCATTTCAAGTCAATGAGGTGCTCATGTCAAAAGCTT
>JASHUF010000022.1 GCA_030040175.1 Acidobacteriaceae bacterium | reverse complement strand
CGGTGGGCGCCACCGAGATCGGCGACGGAACGAAGATCGACAGCCTGGTGCAGGTGGGGCACGGCTCGCGCGTGGGGGGGAACACGCTCTTGTGCGCGCAGACGGGACTGGCCGGATCTTCCGTGGTGGGCAACCATGTGATTCTCGCCGGACAGGTGGGCGTGGCCGGCCACTGCCGCGTGGGCGACGGCGCCATTCTCACCGCGCAATCGGGCATCTCGCACGATATTCCCGCGGGGGCGATGATTTCGGGCTCCCCGGGCTTCGACAACAAGCTGTGGCTGCGCGCGGTGGCCATCTTTCAGCGGCTGCCGGAGCTGGTGAAGCGGCTCAACCGGCTGGAGGCACGGCTGAACGCGAAGAGCGGCGCGAGTGCGGAGCGCGCGACCGGCGCGGAGACGGACGAATGAGGACGGGCGCGCGTGGCGCGGCCCTCGTGGCGGCCGCAGCCGCTTCCCTTCTGGCGCCGATGAACGGCTGCCACTCGTATCACATCGATACGACGATTGAGAATCGCAGCGGCGCACCGGTGGAGCTGCTCGAAGTGGATTATCCCAGCGCCAGCTTCGGTGTGGATTCAATCGCCGCGGGCGCGGATTTTCACTACCGTTTCGACGTGGTGGGCAGCGGACCGATCACCGTCCTGTACACGGGCGCGAACCGCCAGGCGGTGAAGAAGACCGGGCCGGCGCTTTACGAGCGGCAGGAGGGGCGGCTGGAGATCGTGCTTCTGCCAGGAGGTGCAGTGGAGTTTCATTCCCGGCTCACCCCGCATACCTGAGCAGCGCGTGCTGAGTTAAAGCCGGACCGTCAGCGGACCATGCTCTCAAAGAGCGGCGAGTGCAGCAGGCTTGAAAACTCTGTGTCCGTGCTGGCAAAGGCGATGCTGAGCTGATCCGCGCTCGAGGAGATGGAAGTTGCGTTCAGCGCCTCTTTTTCGGCGTCGCTGCTGGTCATCTTCTTCACCATCACGGCCGCGGTCATCAGCGAAGAGAGCGTGGCCGCAGTGAAGGCGTCGCCGGCGGAGATGGTGAGATCGAACTTGACGCCATGCTGGAAGTCCATCGAGTACCAGGAGGACTCAAGCTTCTTGCTCACGGTGGCAAAGTCCGTGGCCGAGCCGGCCTGACCGAGCAATTGCCCCATCATCGTCTGCGTTCCCTTGTCGTCGAGGATGCTCCACAAGGGATTGGAGTCGACGCTCTGCATGGCGCTCATCATATTGTTGTTGGTGAGCATGCTGGGCGCCAGGCCGTCGCGGGCTTCGAGGGCCTTGTTCACCGCATCCTTGTCGCCGAAGATCATGGTGGAGGGATCGACGAAGCAGAGCACCATGCCGGCCTTGGTCATGGGATAAACGCTGTTGGCGCGCACCATGGCGGGTTTGAGCTTCTGCGCGCGGAAGCGGGCGACAATATCCTGCATGGGAAACTGCCCCTGCGCGATGCCGACCGTCATCAGCGTATCGCCGCTGCTGCTGCCGGAACCCGAGGCGGATGTACTGGGACGGAAGAGCGCAAAGGCGAGCTCGTCGACGTACTGATCCATGCTGCCCTGGTTGCTGAGCGCAGTCTTTTTGAGGGCATCATCGAACTGCTTGAGCTCGGGAGGCATGACGCGATCGCGCAGGTCCATGGCCGTGGTCGAGTCCTGCATGGCGCGGTAGTCGATGACGACCAGCTGCTGCACGTCGTGCGGGATGGCCCCGCGGGCATCGGTGGAAAGCTGCGCCGCCGAAGCCGATGCGGCTGCTCCCAGCAAAACTGTTGCCATTGAATAGTGAACCAGAGATTTCAGCAATTCCGTCCTCCCCGTAAACGATCCTGCACCTGAGCCAGCGGCGGCCTGAGGATCCGAATGACCGGACCCGGAAGCGCGGGCGTACGGTGCGAGCTCCCGAAACCGGCGGCAGCGCAACTTCGATTGTACCCCGTTTTCGCTCTGTCTTTGCCGAACGAAAGTCGTGTACCAACTGGTTTCATCCGCCGCCCGGCCAGGGCAGCGGCGCCCCGAGCCGCCGCTCCAGAATCTTGAGCTGCGGATCGAATTCACTTAATTGACGCATCCACTCGGAATCCCGCTCACAGGCGGCCTCGGGAATCAGGCCGACGATCTCGCCCGCGGCAATGGCGGCGTGGTGACGGGCGGCCAGACTGGCCACGCGGCGATGGACCTGGGAGACGGGCGTGGACTCAAAATCGGTAATGTTCATCGAAAGCTGCGCGCGGCCGTGGACCAGAACCCCCATGGCTTTAACGCCGCGCAGTCCACCGGAGGCGGCGCGAATCTCGCGTGCGATGGCGCGCACGATGGAAACGTCGGAGGTGTCTAAGTAAAGGTTATAGGCGACGAGGAATTTGCGTGCACCCACGGCGCAGGCGCCGGCGGTGGGGTGCAGATCGGGACCGCCGAGATCGGGACGGCGCGAAGGATCCTTGCTGACGGCTTCACGCAGGCCTTCGAACTGGCCGCGGCGCACGTCTTCGAGGTTGGCCCGGTCAGGGCGCGCGGCGGCGGCTTCGTAAAAGAAAATGGGTACGCCGAAGCGCCGCCAGATTTCCAGTCCCGCCTGGCGCGCGAGCAGCGCGCACTGCTCCAGCTTGATTTGGGAGACGGGCACAAAGGGAATAACGTCTGCGGCGCCGATGCGCGGATGGACGCCGTGCTGGCGCGTGAGATCGATGAGCTCCACGGCCTTGCCTGCACCGCGCACGGCGGCCTCCACCACCGCGGCGGGAGAGCCGGCCATGGTTACCACGGAACGGTTATGGTCGGCATCCATCGACCAATCGAGCAGCAAGGCTCCGGCGCCGGCCATGGCGGCCACAATCGCTTCCACGCGGCGCGCGTCGGCGCCCTCTGAGAAGTTGGGGACGCACTCGACCACCGGCGCGCTCATTGTTCCTCCGGCCATTTCATTTCCAGAAAGTGTAGCCCACCTGAATCTGAATGCTGGCGTTCACGCCGGGGTTGCGGTCGCCAAGCGAAGCCGAAGAGATGTGCACGCCGTTCACGCCCACGTCGATGGAACGCTTCTCCGCCGTGAAAATATGAAATCCGCCCCCGCCCTGGGGCGAGAAGTTCCACACGCAGGTGCTGCCGTCGATATGTTTCGCAGGGTCGCTGAGAAGATTGGGCGGAAACTTGTGGGTGGTGTAAATGAGTCCTCCCGCGGCCTGGAACCAGGGCTGGATGCGGCGGGAACGGGTGAGGAAGTTCCAGCGGAAGATGACCGGCGTGACGCTGACGCCGTAAAACGTGCCGCCGCCATACGGCAGCAGACATGGGACCGTCTGGCCGCTGGGGGTGGCGCAGGTGTACTCCTGTTCGTGCGGAGGCGGCGTGTAAGCCTGCCACAACGGCATAATGTTGCCGCCATACTCGAACTGCCCGGTAAGAGCGCGCGCATGGGCCACCGGCGTGAGCACCTTGCCGAGTTCGAAGCCCGCCCAGAAGAACCTGTACTGGTCGCGGTTGCCGAAGCCGTTGCCATAGTTGACGAACGGGCCGTACTCCCAGCTCTGGCGATCGCGGACCGGCGCGACGGGGTTGTCCGCGCCGGGATCCAGGGACAATTGAGCCGGAGACTGCGCCGTCATGACATCCGAGTGACTGTTGCTGGGAATCTCTTCTCCGTCGCGCGCCTGCCCCGCAGCCGTCATTGCGCCGGCCAGTAAAAACAAGACAACAGCGCCCTGCATTCGCCTCAAAATCCTTCCTCCCGCCTCAGTTCCCGATTGGGTTTATGTCGCCGCTTTCCTGTTCCCTCGTTCCATGATCTATCCACAAAAAAGCCGCCACAACCGGGCGGCCATGCGCGTGCCTGCCTCGCGCACTCTCAGCCCGCCGCGTGCTCCATCTGCTCGGCGTCCATATCGAAATTGGAGTAGACGTTCTGCACGTCGTCGAGCTCTTCGAGGGCCTCGATCAGTCGAATCATCTGCGCGGCCGACGGTCCCTCAAGCTTGTTGTACGACGAGGCAATCATGGTGACCTCGTTCAGCACCGTGGGAACGCCCGCAGCTTTGACGGCAGCCAGCACGGTTTCGTACGCGCCCGGGTCGGTGATGATTTCCCAGGTATCGCCCTCGTCGCTCAGGTCTTCGCCGCCGTTTTCGAGCACGATGTCCATCAGCCTTTCTTCGCTGGCGGCGGATTTCTCCACGGCGATGAGGCCTTTCTTTGAGAACAAGCGGCGCACCGATCCGGACTCGCCCAGGTTGCCGCCGTTCTTGGCAAAGGTATGACGGATTTCACTCACGGCGCGATTACGGTTGTCGGTGAGAACTTCCACAATGATGGCCACGCCGCCGGGACCGTAGCCCTCAAAGGAAATCTCCTCGTAGGTAGCGCCCTCCAGCTCGCCCGTGCCGCGCTGGATGGCGCGCTTGATGTTGTCGGCGGGCATGTTCTCCGCCTTGGCGGCGAGGATGGCGGTGCGCAGGCGGGGATTGCCGTCGGGGTCGCCGCCGGCCCGGGCAGCAATGGTGATCTCCTTGATGAGGCGGGTGAAGATCTTGCCGCGCTTGGCGTCGAGTGCGCCCTTTTTGTGCTTGATGGTGGCCCATTTCGAGTGGCCGGACATGAGAACCTCGAACTGCTAGAAAAATGAGGGCGTTCGCACACGCCTGACAAGTGAGTATACCATCGGCGCGGACAGTCAGGTGCGCGCTTCGGCGGGACGTTTGAGCGGGCTGATCTTGCCCCTTCTCCGAGTCGACGAGCGTTCTCCAGACATGCTTTCGCCAGCGCCGAACGCGCGATGCATGTTGCGTCGGCTCAACCCGATTGCAAGCTAGCCGAACAGGCCCCAAAACCAACCGGAACTCATCCTTTTGCCGTTTGCGTCGACTTGGTCGACGTTGGAAAGAATGAGCCGATCCGGAGCAACGAGAATATAGCCTTGTTTGCCGGGCCGCGCTCGCCAGAATCGCCCCGCGAACGGCAATGATTTGTCGGAGAAAGCGGAAATATCCAGCTTGGACCCGGGCAATCCCGCGATGAATGCCAGGTTGACGCTTCCTGGTCCTCCCGATACCGCCAGACCGACCTTG
>JASHUF010000183.1 GCA_030040175.1 Acidobacteriaceae bacterium | reverse complement strand
ATGTCGATGCCGTCGCGGTCGGTGTCGATTTTGATGTTGTCGATGGTGAGGTTGTCCACGCCGGTAAGCAGAAAACCGAAGTGGCCGCCTTTCAAAATGGAGAAGTCGCGGAAGACCACGTTGCGGCAGTTCTTGAGCGCGATGGCCTTGTTGCCCACGCCCGGCTGCTCGGCCTGGAACATGGGATAGTCGCCGCGCGGCGTGACGCGAAACTCGCGCATGGGCTCGGTATGAGGAGCGCCCGGTGCAGGCCCGGTGCCCTCCTGGCCGGCGACGGGCGGGCGTCCGGGACCCGCACCGAAGCTCAGGCCCTTGCCGTAGATGAGTCCCGGACCGGTGATGGAAAAGTCGTGGATGTCTTCGCCCCAGAGCAGCGAGTTGTGCCAGTGGTTGTGGCCGTAGTCCTGGTACGCATCCCACGCGGTGTTGGGCTCGGCCGCGTCGTAGGTGCCGCCGTTGTAGCCAGTAGTCTCGCCGGGCCTGGGCGAGTCGGCGGCGAGAAGGATCGCGCCCTGCTCCAGGTGCAAATGCACGTTGCTCTTGAGGTGAAGGGAGAAGCAGAGATAAGTGCCGGCGGGAAAAAGCACCAGGCCGCCGCCGGCCGAGGCAGCGGCTTCCATGGCGCGATTGACGGCGGGCGTGTCGAGGGTCTTGCCGTCGCCGGTGGCGCCGAATTTGCGCACGTCGAGGATGCCGGCCGAGGAAGCCGCTGCGGGATTTTCTTTGGCTGCCGCGGCGAGAGAGACGACGGGAAAAGCAGCGCCGGCCATACCCAGTCCGGTTGTGCGCAGAAAGTTGCGGCGGAGTTCATTGAAGTTCTGCATGGGGAAGTCCTCTGGGGTTTATTGTGGTCTGACCACATTTCAGTCGAGGTGAAACACCTCTTCGAGCGGAAACATTTTATCATCCGCAGCGGGTGGATTGACGGGACCCAAAAAGTCACCGAAAGGTCAATGCGGGTCCTTCGACTCGTCGCGCATTCGCAATTGCGAATGCGCACCTTCGCTCAGGATGACAATGCTTGGGCAGGCGAGAGGTTAATGGGCGAGGAGAAAGGCGAGCGGGTGCGCGTAGGCAAGCAGGTAGACGAAGACGCCCACAAGCACGGCCAGCGCGAGCGAGTGCAGAAAGACGAAGCGCAGGATGGCGCCCTCCTGGCCGTAGGTTTGCGTGGCGGTGCTGGCGACCACGATGCTGGGCGCGGCGATCATCTTGCCCATCACGCCGCCGGCGGCGTTGGCTGAAGCCATGAGCACGGGCGAGACGCCGATCTGCTGCGCGGTCATGGTTTGCAGGCTGCCGAAGAGCACGTTCGAGGAAGTGTCAGAGCCGGTGCTGGCCGTGCCCAGCCAGCCGATGAGCGTGCCGAAGACGGGATAGAGCGCGCCGGTGCGGGCGAAGGCCAGGCCCAGCGTGGCGTCGAGGCCGCAGTAGCGGGTGATGTAGCCGATGGCGAGCATGGCGGCGATGGTGACGATGGTGTAGCGCAGGTTGAGGAATGTGCGCGCGCAAGCGCGGGCGAGCGCGGGCGGGCGAAGGCCCATGAGCAGGCCGGCCAGCAGGGCTGCCACAAAAATGCCGGTGCCGGTGGCCGGCGCCCAGTTCAGTGTGAAGACCGCCGGCTCCGGAGTGGGGTGCAGCACGACAGGGGGAACGCGGTCGATGAATTTGTCGAGGCCGGGGACGGTGAGCTTGACCGTGGTGGCTGCATCGAGCCAGCGCGAGACTTGCGGGATTCCCCAAACGAAGACCACGAGGCTCAAGACCAGCCAGGGCAGCCAGGCTTTGAAGATTTTTTCCGCGCTGTGCGCGGTCGGTGGCCGCGTTGCGCCGGTTTCTTCATCGCCCGCGGCGTTCCATACGCGCTTCGGCCGCCACAAGCGCAGAAAGACGATCAGCGCGACGATGGTGGAGATGGAAGCGGTGACGGCGGCGAGGGAGGGGCCATTCAGAAGGGCCATGGTGAGCTGGACCAGGGCGAAGGTTCCCGCGGCCACGAGGATCGCCGGCCAGACCTCGAGCATGCCGCGCAGGCCGGCGTAGGCCCAGATGAGCCAGAAGGGAACCAGCAGGCAAAAAGGAAAAAGAACCAGGGCGATGGTCCTCGAGAGCGGGAGAAGATCGAGGCCGGTGACGCCGTGCAGCGCCACGATGGGAATGCCGAGTCCGCCGAAGGCGACGGGGGCCGTGTTGGCCAGCAGGGTGAGGCCCGCAGCCTGCAGCGGCCGGAAGCCCAGGCTGATGAGAATGGCGCCGCAGACGGCCACCGGCGTGCCGAAGCCGCACGTGCCCTCAAAGAACGCGCCCAGCGCAAAGGCGATGAGCAGCAGTTGCAGCCGGCTGTCTCCGGTAATGTTGGCGAGGCTTTCCTGGAGGGTGACGAAGCGGCCGGTTTCGACGGTGAGATCGTAAAGAAAGATGACGGGAAGGATGATCCAGCAGATGGGAAAGAGCCCGTAGCCCGCGCCGTACGCAGCCGAGGTGAGCGCGAGCCGCGCGGGCATGTGAAAGACGCCCACGGCGACGGCGAGCGCCGTGCACAGGCCGGCGATGGCGGCCACATGGGCCTTGAGGCGCAGGCCGGCCATGGCGCCGAGAAGCACGATGATGGGCAGGGCAGCGATGGCCGTGGAAAGCCACCAGCGGCCCGTGGGATCGTACCCCTGCGCCCAGTGGCCGCGCGCCGGATTGGTGCGCAGCAAATACCAGGCCGCGAGCACGAGGGCGGCCATGCCGATGGCGAATAGGATGAGCGAGGGAGCCGAGGCGGTTTGGGGGATGCGCGCGGGGCCGGTCTCAGGAGATGCCTGCGATTCCATGAACCCTCTCGACCAGAAGCGGGGGCGGAGTGAGGCGAATATAGCAGAGCCG
>JASHUF010000182.1 GCA_030040175.1 Acidobacteriaceae bacterium | reverse complement strand
CTTTATCAGCGCCAATTTGGGCGCGCAGGAAGTGATCGGCATGGGCGCCTCGGGCGCGAAGTACGGACTGGAGACGGCGCACTTCTACGGCATTGGCGCCATTCCGGCGATGATCTTTGTGGGCATCTTCATGATGCCGTTTTATTACGGCTCCAAGGCGCGCTCGGTGCCGGAGTTCCTGCGCCTGCGCTTCGACGAAAAGACGCGCGCGCTGAACGCGTGCAGTTTTGCGGTGATGACGGTGTTCAGCTCGGGGATTTCGATGTACGCCATGGCGCGGCTGATCCAGGCGCTGCACATCTTCGATTCGCTGTTTAATTCGTTCGGCTGGCCGACGGATTGGATCTTCACCTTTGCCATTCTGCTTTCGGCCGTCATTGTGCTGCTCTACATTTTTCTGGGCGGGCTGACCAGCGCCATTTATAACGAGGTGCTGCAGTTCTTCCTCATCGTGGCGGGATTTCTGCCGCTGGTGCTGCTGGGCCTCAAGAACATCCACGGATGGCCGGGTCTGAGGGCTTCACTGCCCACGGCGTATATGCACGAGTGGCATGGCGTGCTGCACGCGAACACGAATCCCATGGGCGTGGACATCATCGGGCTGGGCATGGGGCTGGGGTTTGTGCTGGGTGCGGGCTACTGGTGCACGGATTTTCTGGTGATCCAGACGGCCATGGCCTCGCGCGATATGGAAGCCGCGCGGCGCGTGCCGCTGATCGCCGCCGTGCCGAAAATGGTGTTTCCGTTTCTGGTGATTGTGCCCGGATTGATCGCCATCGCGCTGCCCACGCCGCATACCACCGAATTTGTGCACACGGAAAACGGCGCTATTTACCACGAGACCAATGTTGTCCCGCAACAAGTGGAAGAAGGCCACGGGTTGATTCCGGCCAAGGTGGATCCCCTCACCGGCAAGGTGATGCTGGACGCGAGCGGGCATCCGCTTCTGGATTACGATCTGGCCACGCCCAACATGCTGCTGCACTACTTTCCCACGGGCATTCTGGGGCTGGGGCTGACGGCGCTGCTGGCGAGCTTTATGAGCGGCATGGCGGGCAACGTGACCGCCTTCAATACCGTTTTCACTTACGATCTCTACCAGTCGTACATTCACAAGGGCGCGCCGGACAAGCATTATCTTGCCGTGGGCCGATGGGCCACGGTGGGCGGCATTCTTCTGTCGATTGCGACGGCGTATGCCGCCATCAACTTCAACAACATTATGGACACGCTGCAGCTGGTTTTCAGCTTCGTCAACGCGCCGCTCTTTGCCACGTTCCTGCTGGGCATGTTCTGGAAGCGCGCCACCGGGCACGGCGCGTTTACCGGGCTCATTGCCGGCACGGCCGCGGCCATGCTGCACCACGGGCTCACGCTGCCCCTCGAAGCGCACCCCGGCATTCACGGCGGATGGATCGCGGTGCTGCATCACTACCCCAGCGACATGGCGCAGAATTTTTACGGCGCCATTTTCGCCTTCAGCGCCAACTTTGTGGTGGCCGTGGTGGTGAGCCTGTTTACGCGGCCGCGGCCTGACGGGGAACTGGTGGGCCTGGTGCGCTCGCTCACCAAGATGCCTTCACACGCGCATCTGCCCTGGTGGAAGCGGCCGGAAGCGCTGGCCGTGGCCATCCTCGTAGCCGCCGTCGCCATCAACATTTTCTTCGCATAGGAGCAACCATGAGTCTCGATCTCCGCCTTCCCATGGGTCTGATGTTCACGCTGACGGGAACCATCCTCACCGCCTTCGGGCTGGCCACGCGCGGAAACCAGATTCTCTACGCGAAGAGCGATGGTTTCGACGTGAATCTCTGGTGGGGTGCGGCGCTGCTGGTCTTCGGCATCATCAATCTCGTGCTTGGCCGCCGCGGCCAGATGCGCATGCTGCGCGAAGAAGAGAAGCAGGGGTCAGGGGGCAGGGATCAGGGGTCAGAAAAGAATCAACGGCCACGCATGCATTGACGGCTTCAGGTTTGATCGCGCTTTAGAAACTCCTCACGCCCTGGCCGATAAACTGGTAAAGGGCGATGAAGCGCAAAACACTGGAGCATTACGAGATTCTGCGGCGCCTGGGGGCCGGCGGCAGCGGCGTGGTTTACCTGGCCAACGACACGCTGCTGGAGCGGCCCGCGGTGCTGAAGATTCTGCGCGCCGGTCCGGTCAGCGTGGAAGAGATGCGGTCGACCATTCTGCGCGAAGCGCGGCTGGCCTCGGCCATCGAGCATCCCAATGTCTGCGCCATCTACGAAGTGGGCGAGAGCGGCGATGAGGCGTTTATCGCCATGCAGTATGTTCCGGGGGAGCCGCTCGACCGGCTCATTGCGCGCGGACCCGCGAACCTGCAGCTTGTGCTTTCGGTGGGCATGCAGATTGCCGACGGTCTCCAGGCCGCGCACGCGCTGGGCATCTTTCATCGCGACCTGAAGCCGCAGAACGTGATGCTCACCGAGGGCGGCCTGGTGAAGATTCTCGATTTCGGCCTGGCGCGGCGGCTGGCGGCCGAGGAGAGAGATTTCGATCCCGCCCGGGCCGGCTCGGCCAGGAATGCGCTGCCCGCGGCCGCGCACACTGGGCGCGGCGGCACCATCCGCTACATGGCGCCGGAGCAGTTCGTCACCGGCCACTCGAGCGTGCAATCGGACGTGTGGGCGCTCGGCGTGATCCTGTTTGAGCTCACCGCCGGGCGCCACCCCTTCGTGCGGCGGGATGCCGAGGATTTTCAGGCCATCCGCGCCATCCAGTTTTCCGAACCTTTCGATCTGAGCGCGGTCGTTCCCGGCATCTCGCCGGAATTGAAGAGCGTGATCTCGACCTGTCTTGAAAAAAATCCCGCCGCGCGCTACGGCTCCGCCGCCGAAGTGCGCGAGGCGCTCAAGACCATCATGAGAACCCAGCAGATTGAAACCGGCATCATCCCCCGCGACGCCGCTGCCAATCTGCCCACCACGGCAGCCGAGGCAGAAAAGCAGACCACCGGATTCCTTTCCCTGCTGGCGGAGCGCTTTCGCGAGCCGGCCGCCGGGCAGGCCGCGCAGCCGTCGCTGGTGGTGCTGCCGTTCGTGAACCTCGGCGCCACCGAGGCGGCTCCCCTGTACGGCTTCGCGCTGGCCGACGCCGTGGCCGCGCGCCTGGCGCGCATTCCCGGCCTGGTGGTGCG
>JASHUF010000021.1 GCA_030040175.1 Acidobacteriaceae bacterium | reverse complement strand
TTTCGACACCTTTACGCCGCGGTATTTCTGTCCATCTAATGGTAAGGTAGGGCGGCTGAATTCCGCGCGGACCGCAACGACGGCTTCGCGATAGCCGCAACAGGGGCTAAAGCAAAACCAGAGCTGCAGACCGGAGGAACGACTCGCAGGTCGGCGCGATCAACAGGGAGAGACGACCCTGCACGGAACCCCGAAAGGGCTACACCTACTCTGGTTTTGCTCTAGATTTCCTCTCTCAGTTTCTGCCTTGTCCCTTTGGAGGCTCGTATGCGAACGGTCTTTGGCGGCAGATCGGTGGTCCGGCTGGCGATGGCCTGGACTTTACTTGCGATGGTGCCTGCGGGCCAGGCGCAATCGGCGAATCTCACCAAGCACGAGCGCAAAATTCACAAGCGGCTGCTGCGTTACGAGCCGGGGACGTACGTGAACGTGGAGCTGCGCGACGGGACCGATCGCGCCGGCCTGCTGGGCGCGGTGGGCCCGGTTTCCTTCACGCTGGCCAACTCGGAGTCGAACGCACAGGAGACGCACGCCTACAGCGAAGTGGCGCGGGTCAGCGAGAGCCGGGAGTACATCGGCGAAGGCTCGGGCGGGCACCACTTCCGCCCGTGGGTGCCGGTGGTGGTGGGCGTGGTGGCCGCCGGAGCCGCGGTTACCGCCTTCGAAGTACACTGAAGAAGCATTTTGTCCTTGCCGGGCGCGGTTGCGCGACGCATCGCGCCTGAGCGCGCCTGAGCGCGCCGCGGACCAGACGCGGCGGATACGCCGGCAAGACGCGGCTGATACATTGATAGAGAAGTTGATCGAAAGCCGGGCCGGCCGCGGCCTTCCCCTGCCTTGCGCTCCGCGCGCACGGTTTCCGCGCCGGGGAAATGCCAATGTTTCAGCCTATTGAAGACATCCGCATTAAGTGGACCAAGGTGGTGCTGCCTCCCGTGTTTCTTGAGGAGGAGATGCCCGTCAGCGAGGCGGCCGCAGCGACGATCGCCACCGCGCGCGAAGAGATCAAGGCGATTTTGAACGGCAGCGACGACCGGCTGCTGGTGCTCGCCGGGCCCTGCTCCATCCACGACCCCAAGGCCGCACGCGAGTACGCCGGGCTTCTCAAGGGCGCCATCGGCGAGTTCTGGCGCGATCTGCGCGTGGTGATGCGCGTCTACTTCGAGAAGCCGCGCACCACCATCGGCTGGAAGGGGCTCATCAACGATCCTTATCTCGACCAGTCGTACAAGATCAACGACGGTCTGCGGCTGGCGCGGCATCTGCTGCTCGACCTGGCCGAGATGGGCGTGCCCACGGGGACGGAGTTTTTGGACATGATTTCGCCGCAATACATCGCCGGCCTGGTGAGCTGGGGCGCCATCGGCGCGCGTACCACGGAGAGCCAGGTGCACCGGCAGCTGGTGAGCGGCGTCTCCTGCCCGGTGGGTTTCAAGAACGCGACCTCGGGCGACGTGCAGGTGGCCATTGACGCGATTCTCTCGGCGGCCTACTCGCACACGTTCCTGGGCCACACCAAGCACGGGCAGTCGGCGATCTTTGTCACTACGGGCAATCCGGACTGCCACATGATCCTGCGCGGCGGCCGCAAAACGGTGAACTACACGGCCGCGTGCGTGGCGGAGACGGCGGCGCGCATGGAGCAGGCCGGAGTGACGCCGCGCATCATGATCGACTTCAGCCACGCCAACAGCCAAAAGGATTACCGGCAACAGGCCGCGGTGTGCCATGACGTGGCCGCGCAGGTTGCCGCGGGCGACGGGCGGATTCTGGGGGTGATGATGGAGAGCAACCTGGTGGCCGGCGCGCAAAAGCTCGAGGCGGGCAAGCCGCTGAGCGATCTTGTTTACGGGCAAAGCATCACCGACGCGTGCATCGACTGGCAGGAGACGCACGGGCTGCTCGAGGAGCTCGCCCGGGCGGTGCGGACCCGGCGCGAAGCAAAGTCAGCATAAAAACGCCGCCGGCGATTTGCGCGGCGTTTCGCCGATCGACTTCTTCCCTTCATCGGGCCTCAGGCACTGCCGATCACAATCGTGTGCGCGCTCATGGGGATGGGGTGCGCCGCCACCGCGCCGAATCCCGCCTCCTCATGCATGGCACGCAGGTCATTGAAAGTGTAAGCGTCGCCCGCAACCGTTCCCGCCAGCATGATCATGGCGAATGACGCAGCCATGGGCGGCGAAACGCGGTCCTCGTTGGGCACAAACTCGAGCGTCGCGGCGCGGCCTCCGGGCTTGAGCGCGGCGCGGACCTTCTTGAGCAGCCCCACGCAGGCCGCCTTGTCAAAGTGGTGCAGAAAATTCGTCAACAGCACCACGTCGTACGGGCCGCCGAAGTCCACCTCGAAGGCGCTGCCCGGCAGCGTGGCGTAACGATCCTTCACGCCTGCCCGCTCGGCGTTCTTGAGCGCCACGCGCAGCACCGGCATCCAGTCCAGACCCGTCACCTGTGCCTGCGGGTTTTGCCTGGCGATCTCGATTCCGAACAGCCCATGGCCCGCGGCAATATCGAGCACACGCATCGGCCCGTTGTGTCCCTCCAGAACCAACTTGCCCAGCGGCGGCGCCAGGGGCCCCACCATCGGCGCCATGGTCTCGGCGAACTGCACCCAGATCGGATTCTCCGGCTCCACGCTGCCGTTGCCCTTGAGCGTGGTGCGCCCCGCGCGCACCACCTCCGTGAACTGCTCGAAGGGTTCCATATTGGCGCGATTGCCCAGGAATTGCGCCATCGACGCCAAGCACGCAGGCGAGCGCGGATCGAGAAAGGCCGCGCTCGAGGGCGTGTGCTTGTAGCGCCCATCGCTCTTCTCCAGCACGCCGCTGATCACGAGAAAGTCGCACAGGATGCGAATGCCCCGTTCCGACGCCGAGCAACGCCGCGCGATGGACGCCGTGTCGCCCGGTCCTTCGCCCACGGCGCGGAAAAGATCCAGTTCAATGGCGGTTTTCAAAGCCGCCGTACGCTGGTGCGCATTCAGCATCTCAAACACAAAGCCCGGATTCAGGGCCTGATTGGGGGGCTGGTCCACGATTTGATTTGCGGGTTCTGCCACTGGATTTGCAGGCGTCATGGTTGGCCTCCTTGGGGCGCGGTGCCATCAGGATTAGGGGGAGCGGATTGAGTGTATCACCCTGCGCCTCCGGCCGAATGCCGGCAGAAATCCGCCCCTCGGCAAATGCGGTGCGGAGCCGGCGCGGTCGAGACCATAAAATTGGGGCATCCCGGATGCCTTGCACCGTGTTCATCTCGGCGGGCGAAGCCAGCGGCGAGCAGTACGGCGCGCTGCTGGTGGAAGCGCTGAAGCGCCAGCTCGCCGGGCGCGGCGAGACGGCGCAGTTTTTCGGCATGGGAGGCCCGCGCATGGAAGCCTCCGGTGTCAAACGCGTCGTCCGCGCCGAAGACGTGGCCGTGATGGGGTTGACGGAGGTGGTGCGGCACCTGCCCCGGATCTATGGCGAGTTCCGGAAACTGAAACGAGCGATCAGAGAACGCAGGCCGGATGTGGCCGTGCTCATCGACTTTCCCGAGATTCACTTCCGGCTCGCGAAGCAACTGCACGGAATGGGGGTGCCCGTGATCTATTTCGTGAGCCCGCAATTGTGGGCGTGGAAGAAGCGCCGCATCAAGCTCGTCCAAAAGTATGTGAAGCGCATGCTG
>JASHUF010000181.1 GCA_030040175.1 Acidobacteriaceae bacterium | reverse complement strand
CGCGTGGCGGAACGAAGCCTCCGCCGAGGCCTTCGCCAAGCTCTATTCGAACAGCCTCGGCCGCAAGTATTCCGCCGTCCACAAGGACTCGGCCTCCGACGACGCCGCTCCTGACGACAGCGGCGACACGGAGCAGGTCTACTCCACCAACGAAGGGCCGGTGGTGATCACCACGCGCGGCAAGCTGGTCTTCGTCTCGGAGAGCTTTCCGCTCACCCTGGCGCGCAAGCTCACTTCGCTCGTCCTCGACGCGCAGGGTGGAGGCGCCATGCGCATGGCGCAAAGCCGTCCGGCGGGGTTCGTGCGGCCGCGTTCCCCGTCGGAAGAGCCCGCGAGTCCGCCGCTCTCCGCCGATCTCGTGCGCTTCTTTGAGAATTGCGGCGTGCTGAAAGCAGTGGTGGACGCGTCTCTGCGGCCCGCGCGCTAGCGCCGTTTCTCAGAATTCTGTGGCTGAGCAAATGCCCTGTCCTCCTGAGCGGAGTTTGCCGCATGCCTCGCGGCAAACGAAGTCGAAGGATCTGCGGTTGCTCCTTTCATTTTGCGCTGTGAACTTGAGGCGGGGGCTGGCTGGCGTCCCGAATCGCGCCCAGGCGCGCACAACGGCATTTTCTGAGTTACTGTGTCCTTTTCATTTCCTCGTAAGGTCGCCGCTCCCTGTTGGTCGCGTCGACTCTGCCTTCCGTCTTCGGGATACAGCTACTCTGAAAATGCGTTAGCCTGCCCGCGCCGCGCTATCGTGGAAAACCGGAAGCAGCGAAATCGAATCGTGGACGGAGGGGCAACACTTCGTTCTGCCCGGCCGTCCGCATCGATTCCTCCTGGCCGGCCTGCAACGAAGACGGCGTAGAATGCGCTCATGCGCCGATTTGCCGCATTTTGGTTCGCTGGACTTCTTGCCTTCGCCGCTTCTCTTGCCGCTCTGGTATTTTGTTCCTGGCCGAGCGCGTCCGCGCAGGCTCCGCTGCCGCATGCATCGGAATCCGACCGCTCCGAGGCACGCGCGATTTTCAAGCAGCTCATCGAGATCAACACCACAGACACGCCGCAGGGCAACGTAACCACGGCCACCGCGGCCATGGAGAGGCGTTTCCTCGATGCCGGCTTTCCCGCCGAAGACGTGCATCTCGTTGGCGCCCATCCGCGCAAAATGAATCTCGTCGTCCGCTACCGCGCCGCGGGCACGCCCGATGAAAAACCGGTCCTTTTTCTCTGCCACATGGACGTGGTGCAGGCGCTGCGCTCCGACTGGAGCACGGATCCGTTTCAATTCGTCGAGAAGGACGGCTACTACTACGGCCGCGGCACGCAGGACATGAAGGACTCCGATGCCGCGCTGGTGGCCACGTTTCTGCGTCTGCACCGCGAGGGCTACCAGGCGAAGCGCGATCTGATTCTCGCCCTCACCGCCGATGAGGAGGGCGGCCATTTCAACGGCGCCTCGTGGCTGGTCAACAATCACCGCGATCTTGTCGACGCCGCCTACGTCATCAATCCGGACGCGGGCGGCGTGGATCTCGACAACGGCCGGCCCGTGATTGCCGCGGTCGAGGCCACGGAGAAGGTCTACTCCGACTTTCAGATCACGGCCACGAATCGCGGCGGGCACAGCTCTGTGCCGCGGCCGGACAACGCCATCTACGAGCTCATGGCCGCGCTCTCGAAGCTCGCCGCGTACCGTTTTCCCTTCGAGCTGAACGACGTGACACGCGTCTACTTCAAGAATCTGGCCGCGCGGGAACAGGGCGAGACGGCCGCGGACATGCTCGCCATCCTCGCGCAACCGCCGGACATGGGAGCCGCCGCGCGTCTCAGCGAGGATCCCAGCTACAACTCGAACTTCCGCACTACCTGCGTGGCCACGCGGCTCAATGCGGGTCATGCCAATAACGCCCTGCCGCAGACGGCGCAGGCCCTCGTCAACTGCCGCATCTTTCCCGGTCACTCGCCGGAGTCGATCCGCCAGCAGCTGATCCAGCTTTTCGCCGACCCCAAGCTCACCGTGAAATACGTATCCGACGCCGGCGACGTCTTCGATACGGCGCCCGAGCGCAAGGCGATCGTTCCCCCGCCGCCCATCGCGCAGGTGTTCGATCCGCTCGCGCGTATTACGGACGCGATCTGGCCCGGTGTTCCCGTCACGCCGGTGATGGAAAACGGGGCCAGCGACTCCATTTACTTTGCGCAGGCCGGCATTCCCTGCTACGGCTACTCAGCCGTCGCGCTGGAGCGCGACGATGTGCGCGCCCACGGCAAGGACGAGCGCCTGGCCATCGATTCCTATTGGAAATCGCTCGATTTTTTTTATTCGTTTGCGAAGGCGCTGGGCGACGAGTGAGCCGGCGCGCGTTTGCGCGCAACTGCTTCGATCTTCGGCCGGCGCTGCGCCTGCGCTCACTTGTCTTTGCGCCTGAAGAAGATCGAAAACGCCCAGCACCCCAGAAAGGCGCCCAGGAAACCGCTCAGGAAGTGCAGCACTTCATGGATGAACTGCCAGTGAAGGGCATGGTAGACAGTCGGCTGATAAAAGAATTCAGGCATCGCGCACTCGTTTCAACTATCAGTGTATTCTTCCCGCACCTTTGCGCTCATGTGCAGTGCGTCAATTGGTGACAAAAAACGGGTGCGCACCCGCGCGCTGCCCCGTTCGTTGCCGCGCCGCCCTGCTGCTAAACTGAACAGAGATGATTCTCCCGTTCGTCCGCGAAATCTTCGCGGAGCTGGAGCATTCTTCGGGCTTTGAGCGCGTGCAGAGGCACCTGAGCCTGGGTACGGGGCGGCGGCGTGTGTCCGGGTTGACGGCCACGGCCCGCGCTTTGTACATCCCGCTCATGGCCCGCGCCGCGCGGCAGCCGGTGGTTGCGATCGTGGCCGACAACAAGGCCGCGGAGACGCTCGAAGCCCTGCTCAAGGCCGGCTGCGAGCTCACCGGCGCCATCGATCCCGCGCGCGTGGCGCGGCTTCCGGCGCACGACGTTCTTCCCTTCGAGAATCTCTCGCCGCATCCTGACGTGCAGGAGCAGCGCGCCTCGGCACTGTGGAAGCTCGCGACCGGCGCCGTCGATCTTCTCATCGCGCCGGTCGAGTCGGCCGCGCTCAAACTTTTCGAGCGCGAATACTACTCCGGCCTGGCCGTGACTTTGCGCCGCGGCGAAGAGCTCGATCTGGAAACGCTCACCGCGCACCTGGCCAGCGTGGGCTACGCGCCGATGGATCTGGTGGAGATGCCGGGGCAGTTCACCCGCCGCGGCGGCATCCTCGACGTCTACTCGCCCGAGTCCGACCGTCCCGTGCGCATCGAGTTCTTCGGCGACGAGATCGAGACCATCCGCAAGTTCGATCCGGAAACGCAGCGCTCGCAGAGCGGACTGGATGAAACCGAGCTGCTTCCGCTCACGGAAACCCCGGTCACGGAGCATTTGCTGGCCGCGGTCAACGCGCGGCTCAGCCGGCAACGCGCGGCAATTAATGTGGAGATGGAAGACGAAGAGATGGCGGCGGAGGCGGCTGCGGCCGGCGGCGTGAGCGTGTTTCCCGGCTGGGAGTTTTTCGCCGCGGTTGCCGGCGCGGAAAAATCCCTGCTCTCGCTCATGCCGCGCTGCGCCGTCTTCGTCGACGAGCCGGCCATGGTGCGCAACCAGATCGAGCGCTGGTGGAGCAAGGTGGAACAGCGCCACGAGCGCTCCGGCATCGGCTCGCTCATTCGCCCTGAAGACATTTACCTGCGCCCCGAGGTGCTTTCCGCCTCGCTTCGCGCGCACCCCGGCCTCGATCTCGATCAGCTCGGCGCCGTCGATCTGCTCGAAGATGACCACACGCTGGGCGAAATCGAGCTGAACACGCGGCCCACGCTGCGCTTTCACGGATCCATCCCCGCACTCACCGAGCAGCTGAAGAACCTGATGCAGTCGGAGTCGCGCATCGTGCTCGCCGCCGCCAACCAGGGCGACGTGGAGCGGCTGGCCACGGTGATGCGCGAGTATCAAATCCCTTACCGCCTGGGGAGCCGCATCCATCATGGCGGAGAAACCATTCTCGAAGAAGCCAGCTACATGGCCGGCGACCTGCGCGTCCCCGTGATTGTGCGCACGCAAATTGCGGCGGGCGTGAGCTTCGCCGACGCGAATCTCGTCGTCTTCGGCGCCAACGACTTGAGCGACGAGGCCGATGTAGCCGCGCGGCCCGAGCCCAAGCGCTCCAAGACCGCGGCCTTCGTCTCCGATTTTCGCGATCTGGCCATCGGCGATTACGTGGTTCACGTGGAGCACGGCATCGCCCAGTACCAGGGACTCAAGGAGATTGTGCAGGACGGCCTTTCCGTCGAGTTCATGATTCTCGAATTCGCTGAAGCGGCCAAGCTCTACGTTCCCCTCACGCGCCTCGATCTGATCCAGAAATACCGCTCCACAGACACCGGACCCGCGCCGGTGCTCAACCGGCTGGGCTCACAGCAGTGGACCCGCACGAAGGCGCGCGTGCGCAAGGCCATGCAAGACATGGCCGCGGAGCTGCTGAAGCTCTATGCCGAGCGCCACACGGTGGAGGGAACCGCGTTTTCGCCGGACAACGAGTTCCAGCGCGAGTTCGAAGACGCCTTCGATTACAACGAGACCGACGACCAGGCGACCGCGATTCGCGCCATCAAGGACGACATGGAAGCGCCCACGCCCATGGATCGCCTGCTCTGCGGCGACGTAGGCTACGGCAAAACCGAAGTGGCCATGCGCGCGGCCTTCAAAGCCGTGCAGGACTCGAAGCAGGTGGCCGTGCTCACGCCCACCACGGTGCTCAGCTTTCAGCACTTTGAAACCTTCAAGCGCCGCTTTGCGCAATTTCCCATCCACGTGGAGATGATCTCGCGCTTCCGCACGGCAAAAGAGCAAAAAGACATCGTGGAGCGCGTCGAGACCGGCAAGGTGGATATCCTGATCGGCACGCACCGGCTGCTCTCGAAGGACATTCAATTCCAGGACCTCGGCCTGCTCATTGTGGACGAGGAGCAGCGCTTCGGCGTGCGCCACAAAGAACGGCTCAAGCAGATGCGCAAGCAGATCGACGTGCTGGCCATGAGCGCCACGCCCATTCCGCGCACGCTGCACATGTCGCTCGTGGGCCTGCGCGACATGAGCGTCATCGAAACCCCGCCCAAGGATCGCATGGCCATCCAGACCGTGGTGGCCAAGTACGACGAGAAGATCGTCCGCTCCGCCATCGAAGTGGAGCTCGAGCGCGGCGGCCAGGTCTATTTCGTGCATAATCGCGTCGAGTCGATCTATGAGATCGCTTCGCGCATTCAGGAACTGGTGCCCGCCGCGCGTGTGGCCGTGGGGCACGGGCAGATGAGCGAAAGCGAGCTCGAAAAAGTGATGCTCGCCTTCATGCACCACGAGTTCGACGTGCTGGTGGCCACCACCATCATCGAGAACGGCCTCGACATCCCGCTCGCCAACACCATCTTCATCAACCGCGCCGATCGCCACGGTCTGAGCGAGCTCTACCAGT
>JASHUF010000180.1 GCA_030040175.1 Acidobacteriaceae bacterium | reverse complement strand
TCGACCATGGTGTTCAGCGTTTCCTTGAGCTGCAGAATCTCGCCGCGCACGTCCACGGTGATCTTGCGGGACAAATCGCCGTTGGCGATGGCCGTGGCCACCTCAGCGATGTTTCTCACCTGGCCGGTCAGGTTGCCGGCCATGAAGTTCACGTTGTCGGTGAGGTCTTTCCAGGTTCCAGCCACGCCGGGCACGTTGGCCTGGCCGCCCAGCTTGCCTTCGGTGCCCACCTCGCGGGCCACGCGCGTGACTTCGCCGGCGAAGGCGTTGAGCTGGTCGACCATGGTGTTGATGGTGTCCTTGAGCTCGAGGATTTCTCCCTTCACGTCCACGGTGATCTTGCGCGAGAGGTCGCCGCGGGCCACGGCCGTGGTCACTTCGGCGATGTTTCTCACCTGGGCGGTGAGGTTGCCGGCCATGGCGTTCACCGAGTCGGTGAGGTCTTTCCAGGTTCCGGCCACGCCGGGCACCACGGCCTGTCCGCCGAGCTTGCCGTCGGTGCCCACCTCGCGGGCCACGCGCGTGACTTCAGAGGCGAAGGAACGCAGCTGATCGACCATGGTATTGATGGCTTCCTTAAGCTGCAGAATCTCGCCGCGCACGTCCACCGTGATCTTGCGCGAGAGGTCGCCGCTGGCCACGGCCGTCGCCACTTCGGCGATGTTGCGCACCTGTCCGGTGAGGTTTGAAGCCATGGAGTTCACCGAATCGGTGAGGTCCTTCCAGGTTCCGGCCACGCCGGGCACCACGGCCTGGCCGCCGAGCTTGCCGTCGGTGCCCACCTCGCGGGCCACGCGCGTGACTTCGGCCGTAAACACGCCCAACTGCTGGATCATGGTGTTCACGATGCTGGCCGAGCGCAGAAACTCGCCTTCGAGCGGGCGTCCGTCCACATCCAGCCGGACTGTCTGCGTCAGGTTGCCCTGAGCCACGGCCGCAATGGCGCGCGTGACTTCGGTTGTGGGCCGCAGCAGGTCCTCGACCAGCGTGTTCACGCTCACTTCCATGTCGTCCCAGGCGCCGCGCCGGTGCTCCACGCGGATGCGCTCCCGCGTTTTGCCCTCTTTGCCCACGGTCTGGCCCACGCGCTTGAGCTCCGACGCCATTTGCTCGTTGGCAATCACGATCTCATTGAAGTTGTCGGCAATTTTGCCCGGCAGCCCCGTCCAGGTGACCGGCAGGCGTACGCTAAAGTCGCCATTCTTCATGGTTTGCAGGCATTCAAGAATGACGGCAAGGTATTCGGGCGCGGGCTGTTCCAGTGCGCCCATCGAGGGGAAATCAGAGCCGCCTTGCCCGGTTACGGGCGTATCAACGGTGGTTCCCATAAGCCAAGAACTCCTGCATGGAAGCTTTGCCACACCCAGGGTTGAAAGACCGCGCGTGAGTCGGCACAGGAACGACGCGATCGGCGCCGCGCTGCTCGAAACCAGTCCTTCGTCCTGGAAGCAATATAAAAAGCCGATTCGATGGCCGAGAAAGACTCCCCCTAGACAGGCCAATTGATACACGAATCGTGAGAGATAGATGCGCGGTGTTTTCCCGGGGTTGCCCCGACGGCCCAAAATCGGCGCATGCGAAGACGGAATTACGCGCAAGCAAGTCCATCTTTCCATCCATGCAATGTGCTTTTCACCCCGGCGCCAACTTCCGGCGTCAAAGGCGAGGTCTGCGGGCCGAAGACCCGACGCGTGGCCAAAATGAGCGGAATCCGCAGCGATACCGGGCGCCAGCGTAGAGTGCGGCAGCCGGGTGTTGCAGGGGGCCGTCGACGGCGAAGGTAAAGACAATCGGGATATTGTTGGGGAGCCAGCCAATCTCGGGTGAGAACTCGAGCTTGTTTTCGCAATCGATGCCGCCGTTCGAGTCCGCTGGATGGCGAATGCGGAAAAAGTTGCTCGAGGGAGGGGGCGCGTTGCCCTTCCCAATCGCGGGATGGGCGCGAAGGGCGATGCAGAGCGCGGACGAGGAACGTCCCGGGTGTATCCCGGAGCCGCCAGGGCCCGGCAAGATTTCTGCAATCGAGCCATGCGGATTGGACATCCCAAAAGCGGCCGGCGCGTGGCGGCAAGGTATTCTCAGGCGGCCGGCCCGTTTGATTGCCGGCGGCATGCGGTCCCCTGTTCGCTCTCTCGACCGAATCGGCACCGGGGTGCATCACAGTGCGATACGTCGCTCCACGGCGCGACGCTTCGCTCGAAAATCCGCGCGCTATAATCGGACGCAGACGGCTGCCGGCGGCGAGTCTGCAAGATGAGAACCGGAAAAATGTAACCGCGGCCGCTGGATGAGCATCCCCCACGCAGAACCTGAACGCCGGCCCCGCGCCGTCGCGGCCGAACGCATTGGCCGCAGAACCCAAGCCCGCGCAGACCGCAGCCCACGCAACCGTAGAAAACCTGGAGTGGAATTTTGAAGACTCTTGAGCCAACCGGCGGTCTTTCCTCCATGCGGTTCACGGTCTTTTCCGTTTCCGTCCTGCCGGCGCTGGCGCAATCGCTCTTCGCCCAGCAGCCGGAAACCACGCCCACCACGCTGGCGCCGCTTTCGACGCCGGCACACGAGATCTTCGGTCTCTCGCTCTTTGTTCTGCTCATCACCGGCGCCATCTTCTTTTCCGTCGGCGGCCTGCTGGTCTACGTTATCTTCAAATACCGCGCCCGCGCCGGCGAGGCCGAGCACGAGCCCGCTCAGGTCTACGGCAGCGTGCAGGTGGAGCTGGCCTGGACCGTCATTCCCGTGCTCATTGTGGTGGTGCTGTTTCTCACCACGGCGCGCATCATCTTTGCCGTCGAGGATGCGCCCAAGCCGAAGTCGGCCCTCGACGTGACCGTCATCGGCCACCAGTTCTGGTGGGAGTTCCGCTACCCGAAGCTGGGCATCGTCACCGCCAACGAGCTGCACATCCCCGTAAGCACGCACCAGCAACCCGAGCCCACGTATCTTCGCCTGCTTTCGGCCGACGTCGACCACAGCTTCTGGGTGCCGCAACTGAACGGCAAGACCGATCTCATTCCCAACCACCCCAACGAAATGTGGATGGATCCCGCCGTGCCCGGGCTTTATCTGGGCCAGTGCGCCCAGTTCTGCGGCGTGGAGCACACCAAGATGCTGCTGCGCGTCTACGTCGACACGCCGGCGCAATTTGCCGCCTGGGTGGCGAATCAGCAGCGGCCGGCCGTAGACGAGGCATCTGTGGCCGCAGGCCGGCAG
>JASHUF010000179.1 GCA_030040175.1 Acidobacteriaceae bacterium | reverse complement strand
CACTGCGGAGGATTGTTTGCCGCGCTCTCGCCGACCACGGCCGCGCTGGCCGCGGAGATGATGAAGGAGGCCAAGGCCGCGGGCGCGGTGACCTCGTTCGATCTGAACTTCCGCGAGAAACTGTGGAGGGTTTCGGGCGGCATCGATCGCGCGGTGGAGACCATCGGAAAAATCGTCGAGAACGTGGACGTGCTGGTGGGCAACGAAGAGGATTTGCAGAAGGGACTGGGCATTCCCGGCCCCGAAGTGGGAGTCAAGTCGAAGCTCGATCCGAGCCTGTTTTTCGCCATGATCGACCGGGTGGTGAAGAAGCTTCCGCAGGCCAAGGTGGTGGCGACGACGCTGCGCGAGGTGCACTCCACCAATCGCCACAGTTGGAGCGCCGTGGCCTGGGTGAACGGGAAGGCTTACACCGCGCCGACGGCCGAATTGGACGTGTATGATCGCGTGGGTGGAGGCGACGGATTTGCGGCCGGATTTTTCTACGGGCTGATGAGCGGCGAGGGGCCGGAGGAGGCATTGAAGCTGGGCTGGGCGCATGGCGCGCTGCTGACCACCTTCCCCGGCGACACCACCATGGCCACGCTGGACCAGGTGCGGGCGTTCGCCAGGGGAGGGTCGGCAAGGATTCAGAGATGAGCGCAGGGAACAGAGGTCGGGGATCAGTCACCCGACGCTGGAAAGTGATCGTTCCCGTCGAGTGTCTCCGGATCGGGACTAGAACTGGTTGCATAAAGGGTGTTTTGAAAGGGCACGACTTGAGTCGTGCCGATAAGCGCCAGCAAAATCGCGGGCTTTAGCCTCTGAGGGGCGTTTGCTCATCGCCATGGGCTGTCGATGCAACCAGCTCTAGGGCACCAGCGTGAACCTCTGGATCGCGATATGCGCACCGCGATCGGCGAGATAATTGGACGGCCTCACCGCGATTGTGATCTCATCAAACTCCTTCAATCGGGTTGTCCTGGGAAAGAGAAAAGTAAGCGTTTCGTCGACTGGGTGTTGGGCGATCCACTCGTGATGTTCGGCGCTCGACGGAACCGGCAAATCTCCAAGGGACAGCGCAGGCGCACTTCTTTGGACGCCGGTATTTTTCAGAATCACTTCAAGATGAATCGGTCCCAAGGAACCCTCGCCATCGATGATCTCAACGCGCAATGCGCGGCAGCAGGTTACGGCAATGGCCTGATTCAGGGTCTGATTCGCGACCATGGCCACGGGTTCGTTGACGGTGGAGCGGATTGTATCCCTGGCCGGATTTCCGTGAACGATCGGCGCGTCCGGGAGCGGACGCTCATCCGGCGGCTGGAAGTACCAATAGACGCCATCGAACTCGATCTCCAGCGGCCTTCTTAATGTGCTGCCGAAGGCAGCGGTCGCTGCTTGGGACGGTAACCTCAAAAGCTGCTTGATCGGCTTCGTGGGAGGCAAGAGGATAAGTCCGGAATAGAAACTTCCCCGACGTAGAGGCGCAACCGGGACGGGTTTGTGAATCTTGAGCTTCAGCAGTCTGACGAATGATTCCGCCAGGGCTGGATTCCTCAGGTACGGAAGGAGGGCCAGTGCAACCAAGGTCATTGGAAGCAACGATTTTCGTAAAAATTGAAGAAACCGGCCTGCGCCTTTCAGGGAGTCAGAACGGACCGGCGCCCTTCCTGCCAGCTTCCACGTCGGGTAGACAATGGCGGCTGCGAAGCACATTCCAGCCAGAAGATCGCAACCGAGCGCCAGAAGTCCAGCGCCAAATTGGAAGACGATCGAAGTGATGAGCGCGGGCCGGATTTCGCGAGTTGCGCCGACTTCGCATCCTTGGAGGAGGAGCCCGTGCTCTTCTATCGGCTCCGAGCTGGCGCTCCCCTCCTGGATGCTTGTGGCATGGCGCAGGAAGATTGTGATTTGTACGGCAACAACAACGGGGACAACTGTGATCCACGGTGAATGCTGGTGTTCCAAGAGCGCCAGCAATGGCGCAAACCCTGCAGAGGCCCAGGTCTGATACATGACCCGCGGGAACGGCAGCTCTAATTGATCGCCGAATAAGCGGTATCCTACGCGCAGCAAGATTGAGTAGGCGGCGAGAGCGGCGACCATGTATCCGGCTGCGCAGTCCCCCAGATCAGTCCACGTAAGCGCGCCGGGCGATGGAAACGGGCAACAAAGCCAGAAGACGAGGCCGGTGAGGACCAGACCCCCAGCCACGGCCACGGCAAGGGGCGCTGGCGCTCCCACCCCATCCTCTGTTGTTCCCTGGCCAAACGCAGTCGCGTTCGTTACCGTGAGCTCAAACCGGCTTGTCAGCATTTTGAATTCCTATGGGGCTGCCGGGACGAGGTAACAAAACGGCGCGGCGAGAGCGATGGTTGCGTCTGAAGGACCGCGAGCATCGGGACCACTATCTGCTTAGACACCGAACAGCCTGCGCCTGTTCCCCAGAAAGGCGGACCCATCCAAGCTTCCCTGACCACTGATCACTGGCCCCTGCCAACTGATATTCTTGCCCTGCGAAGAGAGAGAGGTTGCGCATGGCAAAAGTCACCCTGGTGTTTGCAGTGCTGCTGATTGTCCTGGGTGCGGCGGGATATTGGGGCACCGGCAGCCAGCATTCGACGGCGCTGATTCCTGCCTGGTTCGGAGTGGCGCTGGGCTTTGGAGGGTTGCTCTCCATCAGTCCCAGCGAGAGCCGGCGCAAGATTTTCGCCCATATCAATGTTACCGTTGGCCTGCTTGGCCTCATCGGTGCCGTGGCCTCGGCCGTGCGCGAGTACGCCCACGCGCGGTCGCTGGGCGAGAGTCCCGACGCCATAGCGCTCACGGCGCAACTGGCGATGGCCGTGCTGTTGCTGGTTTATGTGAATCTTTGCGTGCGCTCGTTCATCCAAGCACGCAGGTCGCGTCAAGAATAAACCCATGGGCGCAATGCGCGGGAGCGGGCTGGGCATGGGCATGCGCGCGGAGCGCACGCCCCACGGGCGCAGCGTACGCGCAGGCGGCGGAGCGGCCCCCAAGAAGACGGATCTCCGGAAGGCGATGCCGGAGATCTGGAGGCTGGTGCGGCCGCGGAAGTGGCTCCTGCTGCTGGGCCTCGCGCTGGTGGCCATCAATCGCGTCGCGGGCCTGGTGCTGCCTTATGTCTCAAGGCCGTTTGTCAACGTCGTGCTCAAACAACACAATGGCGCCAGGCTGATGCCGCTCGTGATCGCCGTGATTGCTGCTACATTGGTCCAGGCGATCACTTCGTTCTCCAATACACAATTGCTGTCGAAGGCGGCGCAGCGCATGATTGCCGATCTGCGCCAGCAGGTGCAGCGCCATGTGGGCCGCCTCTCGGTCAGCTTCTATGACGCCAACCGCAGCGGCCTCCTGGTTTCGCGGATCATGAGCGACGTGGAGGGGGTGCGGAATCTCATTGGAACAGGCCTGGTGGAGTTTGTGGGCGGGCTGCTGACGGCGGCCATGGCGTTTGTGTTTCTGCTGCACCGTGCGCCCAGGATGACGCTGATCGTATTCTCGGTGATCGGCGCCTTCACCTTCGTGCTGCAATACGCCTTCAAGACCATCCGCCCCATCTTCCGCGAGCGGGCCAAGATCAACGGCGAAGTGACGGGGCGGCTGACCGAATCGCTGGGCGGGGTGCGCGTGGTCAAGGGTTACCACGCCGAGGAACGCGAGGCGGAAGTGTTCAAAGTGGGCGTGCTGCGCCTGCTGGACAACGTGATGAAGTCGTTGACCATGACCAGCGTGATGTCAATGACGGCGACCACGGTGCTGGGAATCGTGGGTGCGCTGGTGATGCTGCTCGGCGGGCACCTGGCGTTGCAGGGCAGGATGGACGACGGCACCTACATCCAGTACACGATGTTTCTCGCGTTCATGATTGCGCCGGTGATCCAGGTGGTCAATATCGGCACGCAGTTGACTGAGGCCGTGGCGGGAATCGATCGCACCATGGAGATTCTTTCCGAAAAGGACGAGTTCGCCGATCCGGGCCGAACGATCAGATTGGGCGAGATCACGGGCACGGTGCGATTCGAGAACGTCGAGTTCGCGTACACGCCGGAGAAGCCGGTGCTCCATGGAATCAGCTTTCTCGCCCGGCCGGGAACCGTGACCGCCCTGGTGGGCTCGTCGGGATCGGGAAAGTCGACCATCATCAGCCTGGTATGCGCCTTCCACACCCCGCAGAAGGGGGCGGTGCTGGTGGACGGCATCGACCTGGCCGCCGTGGACCTGAACACCTACCGCTCGCAGCTGGGCGTGGTGCTGCAGGACTCGTTCCTGTTCGACGGCACCATCCGCGAGAATATTCTGTTTTCGCATCCGCAGGCCACGGAGGAGCAGTTTCTTTCCGCCTGCCGCACGGCGCGCGTGGACGAGTTTGCCGAGCGCTTTCCCGAAGGGTACGACACCATTGTGGGCGAGCGCGGCGTGAAGCTTTCCGGCGGGCAGCGGCAGCGGCTTTCGATTGCGCGCGCGCTGCTCGCGCAACCGCGGATTCTGATTCTGGACGAGGCCACCAGCTCGCTCGACTCCGAGTCAGAGGCGATGATCCAGGCGGGGCTGGGCCAATTGATGCAGGGGCGGACGACCTTTGTAATTGCGCACCGGCTTTCGACCATCCGCCGCGCCGACCAGATTCTGGTGGTGGAAGAGGGACGCATCGTGGAGCGGGGCAATCATGGGGAACTCTATGCGCGCGGCGGCCGCTACTACGACCTCTACACGCGGCAGCATGGCCTGGAGGCCAACCTGTTCCTGGCGCCGGGCGAAGGGGACGAGGTGCCGGCGTAATCGGGCAAATTCGGCGCAATTTGGGCCTTTGAACCCGCGCGCGGTGGCGCGGAGCCGCGTTCTTGACACCCGGTCCCGTATTTTGAGAAGCTGGAAGTGCAATCAAAGGGCGGAATCGGGGACCACAATGCGAGACGCCACGCCACAAGGAACCTATAAAGTTCAGGCTCTTGACCGGGCCTTTGCCGTACTCGATTTGCTTGGTGAAAGCGACGCGCCCCTGGGGCTGGCGCAGGTGGCTTCGTCCCTGCAACTGCACAAGAGCACGGCGCACCGCTTCCTGATGGTGCTGGAGCGGCACCGCATGGTGGAGCGCACGGCGCACGGAAAATTCCGGCTGGGCCTGCGGCTCTTCGACTTCGGCAATCGCGCGATCGAACAATACGACCTGCGCGAGCGCGCGCAGCCGCATCTGCGCCGGCTGGTGGCGGAGACGGAGGAGACCGCGCATCTGGCGCTGCTGGAAGCCGCGCGCGTGATTTATATCGATAAAATTGAGCCCACACGCTCGGTGCGCATGATTACCCGCATCGGCGCCAGCAATCCGGTGCACTGCACTTCGGTAGGGAAGGCCATTCTCGCCTTTCTGCCGCCGGAGCGCGCCGCGGAGGTGGTGCGGCGCATCCGCTTCGAGCGGCCCACGCATCGCACTATCGCCACGCCGGAGGCTCTGCGCGCGGAGATGGAGAAGACCCGCCGGCGCGGCTACGCCGTGGACGACGAGGAGCTGGAGGAGGGTTTGCGCTGTATTGCGGTGCCCCTGCTCGATGCGCAGCGCCAGCCGGTTGCGGCCATCAGCGTCTCCGGGCCTTCCTTCCGCGTGACCGCGCAGAAACTTCCTTCCATCGCCAACCATCTGCTGCAGTGCGTGCGCGGCATCTCCGTGGACATGGGCTATCTCTCCGGCCGAAGCGCGAACCGCGCCGCGGCGCTTACCGCCTGACCACCTTTCCGGCACCATTCCCAACTCTTCGGCCAGCACTTCGCGGAGGCGCTTCGGGAGGTTTGCGAGCGCCTGAAAATGGTTGTTGATGGAGCAAACATGCCGCCGGGCGCGGGATCAAGAAAATCCCGCCCAATTTACCAGAACGGCAATGAGAATTTGCCGGACTGTCATACCGCGTTGAAGCAAGGTCAATGCATGGGCCGTAACAAATAAGGGAGTGCCGCTTGCCGAACGGCGCAGGAGGTCGAATGCAAAAGCTAATTGCTGCTGCAACGTCATGGTTGTTCGTCGCCGCCACCCTTCCAACTTCCACCTTCGCCCAGGATCCCTGGGGCGGAGTTCCGACTGCAACGCCAATTAAGCATCTCGTGGTCATCTTCCAGGAAAACATCTCCTTCGATCACTATTTCGGAACTTATCCTTACGCGGCCAACCCGTCCGGTGAGCCGCCGTTTCACGCGCTGCCGGGAACTCCGTCGGTCAACGGATTGACTCCGGAACTGCTAATGCAGAATCCGAACTTCCTGAACACGGCGAATAACAACACCATGGCCAGCGGCGGAGTGAGCATCGCGGCCAACCCGTTCCGGCTCGACCGCACGCAAGCCGCAACCAGCGACCAGGATCACGACTACACGCCGGAACAGATGGCCTTCGATGGCGGCCTGATGGATCTTTTTCCCCTCTCCGTCGGCGACCAGGGGCCACCACCCAGCGCTCCTCCTGCGGCTCTGACCACGGCCATCACCATGGGCTATTTTGACGGCAATACGGTAACGGGCTTGTGGAACTACGCGCAGAACTTCGCCATGAGCGACAACATGTACGACACCAACTTCGGTCCTTCCACTCCGGGCGCCATCAATGTGATCTCCGGGCAGACGAACGGCGTCGGCTCGACCACGGTCAAGGTGAATAACACCACCATCGTCGAGGGCGGCGGCGGTTCCGAGACCCTGATCAGCGACGCCGATCCGGCAGGCGACGTGTGCTCGTCGAAAAGCAAGAATGTATTCATGAACGGCACGAACATCGGCGACCTGCTCAATACGGCAGGCATCTCGTGGGGATTCTTCGAGGGCGGATTCGATCTGACGATCACCAACTCGAACGGCACCACGGGCTGCGATCGTTCCACGAAATCGGCGGTGACGGGGGAGACAGAAAACGACTACATTCAGCATCACCAGCCCTTCCAGTACTACGCTTCCACGCAGAACCTGGCCCACACCCGGCCCTCGTCGGTTGCGGCCATCGGCCAGCCGAACGACGCGACGGCGCACAACCAGTACGACATTCATGACTTCTTTGACGCGGTGAAGGCCGGCAACTTCCCGGCGGTGGCCTATCTGAAGGCGCCGGGCTACGAAGACGGCCACGCCGGTTACAGCGATCCGCTCGACGAGCAGAACTTCATCGTCAACACCATCAATTTCCTCGAGCAGCAGCCGGAGTGGTCGAGCACCGCGGTGATCATCACTTATGACGACTCCGATGGCTGGTACGATCACCAGATGAGCCCCATCGTCAACCAGTCGCAGACCCCGGCTGACGTGTTGGACAACGGGCCCAACGGCCCCAATTGCGGCACCGCGACTCCGGGCCTGGCTGGAATCAACCCCACGGCGACCCCGAGTGCCCAGGGCCGCTGCGGCTATGGCCCGCGCCTGGTCTTCATGGTCATCTCACCGTGGGCCAAGAACAACTACGTATCGCATACCGTCATCGATCAATCCTCGGTAGTGAGGTTTATTGAGGACAACTGGCTGGGCGGCGAGCGCCTGGGCGGCGGTTCGTTCGATGCCATCGCCGGTTCGATCCGCGATATGTTCGACTTCAACCAGCCGGCTTTTCGCCAGGACAGGCTCTTCCTGAACCCTTCGACCGGCGAGCCGGTAAATCAGTTCCCGGGCCTTCCTTCCGGCTTTCCTCTCCACTAACGCATTTTCTGAGTAGCTGTATCCCGAAGACGGAAGGCAGAGTCGACGCGACCAACAGGGAGCGGCGACCTTACGAGGAAATGAAAAGGACACAGTAACTCAGAAAATGCCGTAGCCGGGAGATTCGGAATTGAATCGGCAGGCAGGATAGACAGAACATCCCTTATGCGGCAGGCGCAGCTCGTCTTCGGGGCTGCTCCTGCCGCTTGTGATTTCATAGAGACCGAGGGTTATCGGCCTTCCGGAGAACCGTTGAAGGATAAGAACGCAACGCTGCTTTCGCGCCGCGAATTCGTGCGCAGGACGGGCGTGGTGGCCACAGCGTACGCGCTGCGCGGCGCGGCCTCGGCCCAGTCTTCACCGGGGGCGGCCACGATCGACACGAGCAAGTTGACGCGGTTCGTCGATCCGCTCCCCATCTCCGAGGTTGCGCAGCCCGCCGGCTTGCGGCCCGATCCGGCGAACCCGGCGGAAAAGCTTCCCTGGTACCGCATGGTGATGGGCGAATTTGCATCGCGCGTGCACCGCGATCTGGCGCCGGCGCGCATGTGGGGGTTCAACGGCCTCTCGCCCGGACCGGTGATCGAGGCGCGCAGCGGCAAGGGCGTACTGGTGGAGTGGGCCAATGAGCTGCCCCGGCGCCATTTGTTCACCATCGATCACAACCTGATGGGAGCCGAGCGCGACAAGCCCGATGTTCGCAGCGTGGTGCATCTGCACGGAGCCAAGACTCCGCCGGAGAGCGACGGCTATCCGGAGTCCTGGTTCACGGCCGGCGAATCCTGTGTCTGCCACTATCCCAACCGGCAGGACGCGTGCATGCTCTGGTATCACGATCACGCCATGGGCATCA
>JASHUF010000178.1 GCA_030040175.1 Acidobacteriaceae bacterium | reverse complement strand
GCATGATCAGGCCCATGCCCTTCTGGCCGTCATTGGAGCCGTGGAAGTAGCTCACGCCCGAGCAGGTGAGGATGAGCAGCAGGCGGATGGGCCAGGGCGGAGGCGTGGTGCCCTCCGGCGCCTTGAACAGCGAATCCGGCGCCGGAATCAGGCTGAGCCCGATCATGACGGCGACGGCGACGCCAACGGCGAAGATGGCCGACCAGAGCAAACTCCACTTGAACATGTAGAACGCAGCCAGGCCCAGCATCAATGCCAGACCGAGCGTGCCCAGCTTGCGCGACGACGGCTTGAGCACCAGGAACAGGATGGCGGCGCAGAAGAATCCAACCAGCGGAGAGATCAGCAGCACCTGAAAGACTTTGGTTGCCTGCGACCAGTCCACGCCGGAGGTGCCGCTGGAGGCGTTGAGGATCTGGTTGGCCACGCCGACTCCGATGATGGAGCCCACCATGGTGTGCGAGCTGGAGGCGGGCAGGCCCATCCACCAGGTTCCCAGGTTCCACAAAATGGCGGCGATGAGCAGGGCAAAGACCATGGCGAATCCGGCGCCGGAACTCACCTTCAGGATCAATTCCACGGGCAGCAGGGTGATGATGCTGAAGGCCACCGCGCCCGAGGAGACCAGCACGCCGGCCAGGTTGCACAAGCCCGACCAGACCACGGCAATATTGGGGTCGAGCGAGTGGGTGTAGATCACCGTGGCCACGGCGTTGGCCGTATCGTGAAATCCATTGACGAACTCGAAGGCGAGCGCAATGAGAAGGGCCACGCCCAGCAGCACATAGGGCCAGATGCTGACGACGGTGATGTTGCCCAGGTCGCCGGCAACGTGAACGCCGATGTACGCCAATCCGCCGACCAGGGCCACCAGCACGACCAGCGTACTGATCCAGGCCGACGACTTCTTCATCTTTCGGTCGAGCAGCGATCCGCCCGCCGGGACGGTTTCGACAGTTGTTGCCAGGTCCGACATCCGTGAGCTCCAGGTAGGAATTCCGTCCGGAGATGGGGGGAGCGCACGCGTCCGGACTCCTGCCAGTGATAGACCACGAATGTGAAAGGAGGATGAATTGCTCAGGGAAAAGCGGGTTTGCGGGCAAACGGGGATGCGCCGGCGCCTCAGGCCGTCCCCGGCGAGGCGGCAGCAGCCCAGATGAGCGCCTCCTCATAAGCCTGGGCGAGCTGGATGGAGCTTCCATTGCGGCTGGCCAGGAGCCGGTCGCAGGCCTCCCAATCGCCCCGTTCGTGCAACTCAAGCCAGGTGAGAGGCATGCGCTCAGGATTCACCGTTCCCATCAGCGCCAGGCTGATGTCCGTGCGAAAGGGCAGATGGGCCACGATCTCTTCCATGGTGACACTCAGCATGACCGGCAACAGGCTGAACATGCCCACCAGGTACTGCTCGGCCGGGTCTTGCCCGAACACCCGCGCGGCCAGCTCGCAAAAGCGCGCCCGCAGAAGGCCCATCTGCAGAATCTCCGCCGGCTGATCGCAGTTGAGCTCGCTCAGCACGGCCACGGAGACGATGCGGCGGAAGGCGGTCTCGCCCAGGAAGCGAATGGCGGTCTCGATCGACCGCACCTCCTGGTAGAGCCCGTAGACGGGCGAGTTGGCCAGGCGCAGAAGGCGGTACATGAGCGCTCCATCGCTGCGCACCAGCTGGCTCACCTTGCGCACGTCGAGCGGATCGCGATAGAGCTCGCGCACAATCTCGAAGTGATACATACGGTTCGAGGGGATCTTGCGCTTCTTCAACAGCGTCGGATGGCAAAAATAATCGCCCTGAAACAGGCTGAAGCCCATCGTCTGCGCCTGGCGGAGATCGTCCTGCGTCTCCACCTTTTGCGCCACCAGCCGGATCGCATCCGGTTCCAGTTGCTCCAGTTGCTGCCGGTCGGCGCCCTGGAATTTCCTGAAGTCCATGCGCACGTAGTCGGCCCGGTCGAGCAGCGGGCGCAGGTCCTGGTGCCAGGCAAAATCGTCCAGCGCCACGCGGAATCCGCGTGCCTTCAGGGTGCGGCAGGTGTCGACCAGCCGCGGCGTCGGCTCCAGGTTCGCCGGCACCCCCAGAACCGTGAGGCTGGGCGTAAGCACCAGCACCAGGTTGTCCGTGAGCGCCTCCGCGGTGCAGGAGATGAAGGCCGGCATGCCGTTCGACAGCCGCTCCAGCCCGAACAGCACCTCGTTGTCGAGCATGGTTTCCACGGCCATCTCCGGGTCGCGGCGGAAGATGCACTCGGGCGCGTTGCGGAAGATCAGATCGTAGCCGTGTACGTGGCCGGCCGCATCCAGAATCGGCTGGCGCGCCACGTAGCGCAGCTCGGCCAACGGCCCCGGCCGAGCCGCCGCTTGATCGGCTTCCAGCCCTTTTGTCTGTGACATGTGCGTAGCCATCGCCGCCTTTATCGGCAGTCTGCCGCGCAAACTTGAGCCTTCACTGTGGGGAACTGCGCCCGGGGCGTCCATGCGGGGGAACAACAGGGAAAACTTTCCCAAGGCCGTTTGCCCCGGAGCGGCCGGCTCGCGCAACCGGCTGAAAGGCGGCTACTTCCAGTCGCCGGCCGCGTCGGCCAGCCCCTGGTTCAATACGGATTCAAATCCGGCCTGCTTTTTAATGAAGATCTCGCTGAACTCCCGGTCCTGCCGCAGCAAAATGGCCTGCAGCCGCACCAGTTCGAGAAGGGCGAGAAACATGGCGATCAGCGCCCGCTCAGAGCGGGTGTGGCTCAAAAGCTTGTGCAGCGCCACCGGCTGGTCCTCGAGCGCGAGCCGGCGCGCGAGGAACTGGATCATCTGGCCCACGGTGACGCTGTCTTCTTCCACATTGAGAATGGGCCGGTTGCGCGCGCGGTCCAGAATGTCGCGGAAGACGCGCACCGGTCCACGGTGTCGGCGGCGATCTCCGGCTCAGCGCTCGCATCCTCGCGGAACTCACGCATCCCGGGGTTGGTCCAGCTCGCCGCTTCGAGCATCTGCTTCTGCTTGAGCATCTGCGCCGCGTTCTTGAAGCGCTCGTGCTCGAGCAGCCGCTCCACCAGCTCGCGCCGCGGGTCCTCGCCCGCCTCGTCCGTCCCGCTGGGCATACGCGGCAGCAGCATCCTGCTCTTGATGTGAATCAGCAGCGAGGCGGTGTAGATGAAGTCCCCGGCCACGTCCACGTCGCCGGCCCGCAACTGCTCCACGTAGGCCAGAAACTGCGCCGTGATCCTGGCGATGGGGATGTCGTAGATATCGATGTCCTGCTTGCGGATCAGATCCAGCAGCAGATCGAGCGGGCCCTCGTACACCTGGCCCACGATCACCGAAAACGGCGACTGCTCCTCGGCTTCGCTGCGCGCCTTTAACGCGGCCGCAACTTTGTCCGCGTGCCTTTGCTCCGCCGTCTTGCCCTGCCCGGTTCCCGCTCCGGATTCTGCTACCGCCGCGCCTTCGCCGCCCTCCCCGCCCGGCGCCGCCTCGGCTTCAATCTTCTCAATCCTGTCGGGCGCAGCACCCTCCTCCACCCGCTCCCGGGCTTCTTCTTTGTCGATATGCGGAGTCTTCTCAGCCAAAATCTGCTTCTTCCAAGAATGACCGCCAACTGCGGTACCAAGCCTGATCGGCGCCCGAATTGCGTTTCTATTCAACGCCCCACTGGCAAACTGTCTCAGAAGTTCTTGACTGAATTGCCCATGTCATTCTGAGTGCAAGAGGCCCCCAAACGTCCCCGGGGTGGAGCTTGGGGGGTGGTAAGCGAAGAATCTGCGGTTGCCTTTCCTCTCTTTTGTTACTCGAACTTCGTGCGACACCACCCTGGTGCGGTGAGTCTCAAATCTGCACCTTTCAGGAACTGTCATCCTGAGCGAACGGGGCCCCAAACTGAAAACCGTTTGGGGCTCCGTTCGCTCAGAATGACATCCGCATCTATGTTATGAATTTCCGACTTAGGATACTAGCACGCCGCCTCCCGCGTCAGCGTCATCTGCATCGCCGCATACACCTCTTCCATCGTCTGCGCCGCGCGCCGCGCTGCACGCCGCGAGCCTGCGTTCAGGATCTCCTTTGCCTGCGTCTCGCTGAAGCTCGCGCGCCGCGCCTGGATGGGTTCCAGAATCTGCACCAGCGCGTCCGCCGCCCAGCCTTTGCATTCAATGCACCCGATTCCCGCCGAACGGCAGCCTGCGTACACCTTGGCCAGGGTCTCGGGCGTTGAGAACACCTTGTGCAAATCACCCACCGGGCACTTGTCCGGGTCGCCGGGATCGCTCCGCCGCACCCTCGCCGGGTCGGTGACCATGGTTTTGAGTTTTTGCCGCACCACCGGTTCGGGATCGGTGAGCAGGATCGTGTTGCCGTAGCTCTTTGACATCTTGCGCCCGTCGGTGCCCGGGAGCTTGGGCGAAGGCGTGAGCAGCACCTGCGGCTCGGGCAACACGTCAACAGGAAACGTCCCAAGCGGCTCGGGTTCCCTGATTATCTTTGGATAGAAATGGTTGAACCGCCTTGCCACTTCCCGCGTCAGCTCCACGTGCGCCTGCTGGTCCTGGCCAACGGGCACAAAATCCGCCTGGTAGAGCAGAATGTCTGAGGCCATCAGCACCGGGTAGCCGAGAAACCCATAGGTGGTCAGGTCCTTGTTTGCCAGGTTCTCCTGCATCTCCTTGTAGCTGGGCACGCGCTCCAGCCAACCGAGCGGTGTAACCATGCCGAGCAGCAGCGGCAATTCATAATGCTGCTTGACCTGGCTTTGCAGAAAAATCGTGCACGTCTCCGGGTCGAGCCCCGCGCCCAGAAAGTCGAGCGCTACTTCGAGCGTATTCGGGGCCACGCCGGAGGTGTCGGCGTAATCGGTGGTGAGCGCGTGCAGGTCGGCGATGAAGAAGTAGCACTCGTACTGGCTCTGCAGCTTCACCCAGTTGGCCAGCGCGCCCATATAGTTGCCCAGGTGCAGCTTGCCCGTGGGGCGCATGCCGCTGAGGACGCGCGGGCGGTACGGAAGGTTTTGGCGATCAGGCATGGTGCGTTTCGGTTCCGGTAGATGGCAACAAAAAAGGCCGCCGGCTTTCCTTCAAGAAAGATCGCCGCAAGGCTCTCCTTATTGTAACGGGCGCGCAGTCGCGGGCGAATCGCCGAGCAAGGCTTACAGGCTTGCCAGCAAGAGAAAAATAAGCGCGTACACCGGCCCGATGAGCAGGTTGAGGATGAACCCGCCCACAAAAATCATCAGCAGGTAACTGATCCAGCCGCCGATCCGGTCATATTGCACTACGGCGTTATAGGGCAGCAGGTTGCGCACCACGCGGCTGCCGTCGAGCGGCGGAATGGGCAGCAGGTTGAAGAAAAAGAGCGCGAGGTTGATCTCGATGGCCAGGATAGCCAGCACGATGACGGCCTGCAGGTTAGAAGGAGCATTGAGTGCGAGCCGTCCCCGGAAGCTCTCCACTACCAGCGCGTGACCGCCGGGAACGGCGAGGCTGATCGCGGCCAGCACGAGAAAGGCAACCGCCACGAGAATGAGGTTGGAAGCCGGGCCGGCCAGCGTCACCAGGTTATCGTCGCGAACGATTCTCTTGAAGTTGCGGGTGATGACCGGCGTGGGTTTGGCCCACCCGATGAGCAGAAAGGGAAGGCTGAATCCGAAGAACGGCCCGAAGATGATGAGCGCGGGAAACAGCAGCGTGCCCACGGGATCGATGTGATAGAGCGGGTTCAGGGTGATGCGCCCCTGCATGCGCGCCGTCTGGTCGCCCAGCCGCGAAGCCATCCACGCGTGGGCGCACTCATGAAAGCTGAGCGAAAACAGCAACAGCACAAACTCGAAGACAGCAATGAGAAAGGCGCTCGACTGCAAACGATCTCTCCGCCCAAGTAAACAACAGCGTAGCACGCGCGCGTTCAGCGGGGATCGGACGGAAACGCGCCCACGACTTCGCCTTCGGCCACGTGCTGCCCGCCCAGCACGATGGCATGGCTGGCGATGCGCGCCCCGGCGCCGACGAGGGTGGGCGTCATCTTCACTTTGCCGTAAGACGCGGCATCGTGGGAGTGCGAGAAGATGCGTGCGTAGGAGCCAATGACGGCATCGTTGCCCAGGGTGATGCCGCCGCGGTCGTCCAGAAGCGCCCGCTGCCGGATCACCACCCCGTCTCCGATGGACAGATTGTAGCCGTAGGTGACTTCCACGCCGTGGTAGATCTTGACTCCCGCGCCCATGTGGGCAAAGATGTGCCGCCCCAGCATGCAGCGGAAGCGGAGTCCCAGCCAGTGGTTCAGCCCGACGGGCGAGCGGTCGAACATCTGCCAGAACCACAGCAGCGGCTTGCGCTCCGTGAATTTCTCCCGATCGACATCGACAAAGTGCCCGGCTTCCAGGGTCACGTTTTCCGGGTCCAGCGACAGGCTGACCACGTTCCCCGGCAGCTCCGAGGTCAGCGTCAGATTCAGCTTGCCCCCGTGCGGGCGGCCCAGATAAAGCTGGTAAAGCTGGTCGCGGACAACTTCGGATCGCCGCACCGGCGAGCAGTGCCGGGTGAACTCCTCATCGAGGAAAGCGATCCAGCGGCGATAGACCTCTTCCGCTTCCAGCGCCGGGTGGGGAACGCCCAGGTTCGTGTTTGCCATACGCTTTGGACGATACATCAAGCCGGCCGGATGCAGCGAGGGGCGCCGCAGCCGCGCGCAAGAGGGCGAAGACCCTATTTGCGGTTGCGCCGCGCGGCCATCGCGTGCATCTCCTTGCCCCAATGGGAGCGGTTGATGCAGATCTGCATGGCCAGCATGATGAGGTTGCCGGTGCACCAGTAGAGCGCCAGCCCTGAGGCGTAGTGCAAGAGCATGAACCCGAAGAAGATGGGCATGGCGAAGGCCATCATGCGGCGCTGCGAGGGGTCCATCCCCGGCGAGGGCGTGATGTACTGCGTCAGAAACATGGTCACAATGATGAGACCGGGCAAGACGTAGGTGGGGTCGGGCTGGGAAAGGTCGGGGAGCCAGAGCCAGTGCGCCTGGCGCAGCTCCACCGCGTATTCGAGCACCCGGAAATACGGCCATAGAAGAATCAGCGGCACCAGCATGGGCAGGCAGTTGCCGTACATGTTTACGCCCTCGGCTTTATAGAGCGCCATCATCTCCGTATTCATCTCCGCCCGCCGCGGGTCGGTGGCCTTGATGTTCTTGTAGCGATTCTTGATGGCATTCACCTTGGGCTGGATGCGCATCATCTTGAGCGACGACTTGGTCATGGTGATGCGCGTGGGCAGAAGGGCCAGGTTGAAGATCACCGTGGAGATGATGATCGCCCAGCCCCAGTTGCCGAGGCCGCGAGTGACCATGAAGCGCAGAATCAGATAGAGCGGCTTGGCCAGAAAAGTCATCCAGCCGAACTGGATCAGCGATTCGAGCGACGGCCCGTCGGGCTTGCCGTCCCCTCCGATGGCGTGGACCGAAGCCAAAACGTCGGTGGCCTTGGGTCCGGCAAACAGGCGCAGGCGGGTGTCGCCGCTGGCCGAACCCACCGCCAGGCCCAGCACGTCAGCGGGCGTCTTTTTGCTGTTGGGGTCGCTCAGGTTGCTGGGCAGGTCAATGGAGTTGTGCAGCGTCACCACGGTGGAGTCTTCGGGGGTGCCGGGCAGAAACGCCGCCGCAAAATAAAGGTCCATTACTGAGGCATACTGGTACGGCTCGTTGATGGTGTTGTTGCCGCTCACCTTGGCTGCGGCCAGCGAGTCCTGCCTGCCGTCAATCGACCAGGCAAAGAACGAGGGCGTGCGCACCTGCCCGCCGCGCATCCCCGCCTGCCGGAACTCCTCCATGTCGCCGAGGCCGGCCGGCCACTCCACCAGCGCCCGCACCGGCACGCCGTCGCGTGTGACCTTCGTCTCGATGGAGATCACGTAGCTCGTGTCGAAGCGGAGGCTCTTCACCACGTCCACGCCGTTCGCGGCATAGTGGTAGGTCACCGTCGAGGGCGCCAGGACCAGCCCCGTCGCCGTGGGCTGCGCACCCTCGACCGTTACCTGATAAAGCGCCTGGTTCAACTCCGCCGTCAGCGCCGGCTCATAGGTGAACAGCTCGAGCGGCACGCCGAAGCGCTCCGCTGCCTGCGCCTGCACCAGATCGAGCGGCTTGCCGGAGTTGTCGAGGTATTTCTTCAGAATCCAGTGCTCCACCTTTCCGCCGCGATTGCTCAGCACGATGCGGTAAAGCTCGTTTTCGACCGTAAGCGTGGTTTCGAGCGGCGCGGTGATGGAGGGAGCGGCCGGGGCCGGCTTTGCCGCCGCGGGCGCAGGAAGCGCCGCGCCCGGCGCCGTCGGCGGCAGTTGCGGCCGCGTGGCCTGCTGCGGCGACGGCGACGGCTGATTTTGCGGCGCCGGCCGGTTGGACATGAACTCGTAGCCGAAGAAAACCAGAAGCAACAGCAGCATGAACATCATGCTGGAGCGCATATCGCCGCCGCTGCCGCCGGGCGAAGACCCCTGAAGGTTGGGATTTTGAATTTCGGGCAAAGGTTACTCTCTGTCGATGCGAAAGGCGGCGCGGGTGAGCCGCTCCTTCTTATGGTAAAGGCTCGCGCAGCCAAGGCATTCGCTGGTGCGGCGGCCGGCAGCGGGAATCGGCGGTGCAGAGAGCCCATCTCGGCGGCCTGTTGTGCCGGGCACCGGATCGAGACCGCCGGGCGAAAAGGGATGACAGCGCAGCAGCCTCCACGCAGCCCATGCGCTGCCGCGCAGGGGGCCGTGCGTGGCAATGGCCACGGCCGCATACTCCGAGCATGTGGGCAGAAACTTGCATCCACCCGGGCTCACCGCGTGCAAAGCCGGTGAGAGCCAGCGCTTGTAAAAAGCCAGGGCGGCAAGGAGCAGGCGGGTCATGATCGAGGCCTCGCCGCCGGCCGGCGCTTCTCTTCCGCGGGAACCGCGCCGCGCCGGACTTCGGCATTGGCCTCTTCCAGAATACGCACGATCTCCGCCTCAAGTTTCGCAAATTCCAGGGTGAGCACGGTGCGGCGGGGATGAAGGATCAGGTCGAACCCCGCGGGAAGCAGATGCACATGGCGGCGCAGCGCCTCGCGCATGCGGCGCTTGATGCGGTTGCGCTCGTGCGCCTTGCCCAGCACTTTGCCCGCGGTGAGCCCCACGCGCGGAGACGATGCGGTGACGCTGCCTTCCGCCTGCGCCGCCAGAAACCAGCTCATGGAAGCGGATTGGCGCTTGCGCGCGGCGGCGTAGGCGCGCTGAAATTCGGAGTGCTTGCGCAGCCGCAATCCTTTGAGCGTCTGGCGCCGCCCAGGATTCTCAGGCAGGTTCATGGAGTGGCTTTCCCGGACTCGCATTTTGGAAGGGCTCGAAGCGCAGAGCCGGCTGGCGGCGAGAGCGCGCGAATGGCTAATCCCGATGGCTCGCGCTTACTGAAACTCTCTTGCGGCCCGCGGCGCGGCGACGGCTGAGCACGGCCGCGCCGGATTTGGTCTTCATGCGCGCCCTGAACCCGTGGGTCTTCACGCGGTGGCGGCGGTTGGGTTGAAATGTGCGCTTCGGCATCGAGCTGCGCTCCTCTTTCTCCGCGGAAAAAATCTGCGTCAATGACTGTCTCTTCGAGTATACCTGAGCGGAGAATTCGTTTCCAGTCATCGCCGTGCGCGGCGCTGGCAACCCGGAGCCCCGTCTCCGCGCATCCTAAAGAGTTGGATGCATCAATGGCCTCAGGCTGTTGGGTAGTGTCCCTCAGGGGCCAAAGCCCCAACGTTGATGCGGCCTTTGCGGCCCGGCTGAAGCCACCCCAGCGACGAAGACCTGTCGCTGGGGACCCCGGGAAGCCGGGCCCTTTTACATAGCCATTGATGCAACCAGTTCTAGTTCGTGAAGCATTGCAACACTTCGTACTGCCTAAACAAAACTGCATTTCCTCTGCTGCTCGCAGTGACTGTGGTAACCTTCACCGCTGGATTCACCATCCTTGGTGCAACTGCTCGCAACCGGAAAAAACTTGTGTGAAAGAGAGGTTGCATTGATCTCCAGATGTGCTACTATCGGGACCGTTCAAGAAAGTTTCACGCGCTGTCCTTCGGGACAGTTGTTTACTCAGGCCCCAAGAGCTCGATCTTTCAGGGGCAGACCAGCGGCATACAGGGAATCGGCGACTGGAGAGCCTTGACGCAGAGCGTTGCGCTGTGCGCCACGAGAGAACCATTGTCCGAAAGCCCACAAAAACAGCCTGGCTCCCCCGCGGGAAGCAAAGGCAAGGATCAGTACGATGGCACTTGCAACTTCGCCGGCTTCGGCACCCAATCCCTGGCTTCAAATTCTCGCAGCCCTGGAAAAGAAAGTCATCCGGCAGTCCTTTGAGACCTGGCTCAAACCCACAAGGTATAGTCACGCTGCCGGCCGCACACTCTACGTGCGCGTGCCCTCGCCGGAGTTCCAGCACATCGGCGACAAATACAGCGATCTGATTCAGGAAGCAATCGATTCGCAGGCGCTCGAGTTCGACGACGTGAGCTTCGTCACCGTCGATGAGGACCCTTCGATTCCTCCGCAGCGCAAGGACGGCGGTTTTGGCCCCGTGCCTTCGCATGCGCCCACGGCGCCGCCGCCCTCGGCCGCGCCCGCGCGCTCACCGGAGCAGGGGCGCTTCGACTGGTCCACGGCGGCGCAGCTCAATCCGCGCTACACCTTCGACAACTTCGTCATCGGCAACGGCAACCAGTTCGCGCGCGCCGCGGCGCTGGCCGTGGCCGAGCGCCCTTCGCGCGCCTACAATCCGCTCTTCCTCTATGGCGGTGTGGGCATGGGCAAGACGCACCTGATGCACGCCATCGGCCATGAAGTGAAGCGCCGCCAGCCGGTGGCCAATATCTGCTACGTCTCCGCGGAAAAATTCACCAACGAGATGATCAACTCCATCCGCAACGATCGCATGACCAGCTTCCGCGACCGCTTCCGCACTGTGGATGTGCTGCTCATCGACGACATCCAGTTCATCTCCCAGAAGGAGCGCACGCAGGAGGAGTTCTTCCACACCTTCAATGCGCTGCACGAGAGCATGAAGCAGGTTGTCATCGCCTCCGACCGTCCGCCCAAGGAGCTGACGGAGATCGAAGAGCGCCTGCGCTCGCGCTTCGAGTGGGGCCTGATCGCCGACATCCAGCCGCCCGATCTGGAAACCAAGGTGGCCATCCTGCAGAAGAAGGCCGAGAGCGAGCAGGTGCAGTTGCCCACCGACGTGGCGCTCTTTGTCGCCTCCAACGTGCGCACCAACGTGCGCGAGCTCGAGGGCGCGCTGGTGCGCCTGATCGCCTGGTGCCAGAGCTACAAGATGGAGATCACGCTCGCCGCCACGCAGCAGTGCCTCAAGCAGTTCATCGACATGCAGGTGCGCAAGATCACCATCGACGCCATCCAGCGCGCCGTGGCGGAGCAGTTCGGCATGCGCGTGGCCGACCTGAAGCAGAAGAACAACTCGCGCAACGTGGTGGTGCCGCGCCAGATCGCCATGTACCTGGCCAAGCAGATGACCGAAGCCAGTTTGCCGGAGATCGGCCGCCAGTTCGGCAACAAGCATCACACCACGGTGATGCACTCCATCGGCAAGATCGACGAGCAGCGCCGCAACGACAAGGACCTGCACCGCACGCTCAACAAGCTCCAGGACCTGCTGAACGCGTGAACTTAGGCGAGAGGTGAAAAGAAAGGCGCAGTGCGCAGATTTCGCAGGATTGATCCTACAGATTCCAGTGTTGCTCCCGGAAGAAATCGAGCATCCGGACACACGGGACGTTGATTGCCTTACAAACATCCGGAATTCTTGGCGCGTCGGGCTTTCCGGTCGCATGTTCAGCCGTAATGACTGAGTGGCCACCAACAATCGCGACCGCTATCACGAATGGATCGCATCCCGACCTTCCCTTTTTCGTGTCCACCAAACGGGGAAATCGTGCCATCAAACCGATGACTTCTGCTTCGATCCTCTTGTCGAAAGGGACTACCATCGCCGGTCGGGCTTTCATCCACGCATGCGCATCGTCATCCTTTTTCGCAAGCTCCCGCAATACTTCCTCCGAAGCAAAAAGCAGTCCGGTTTTGACGGCTTCGTCGATTCGCTGCCAAATTGTCGGGAATACGTCAATCGGATAATTCCGAACCCATGCATCGAGAAAGCCGCTGGTGTCGAGGCTGTAGCTCATCGCCTACTCGCTAAACCCCGCGTAGTCCCGCTGCACCTCAGGAATGTGTTTGGTGCGGATTTGCAAGTAGTCGGAGAAATCACTCGTCGTGATCCTGTCCCGATTGAAGTTTTCAACGACGAGGCTTACAAACATCGGACCTGCACTCAACAAGGCAATCTGATGGGGGGGGACAAAGCCTTCGTTTTGCAAAGCCCGACGTTCTCTCGCAGCCCGGTATTCCTCACGAAATCTCGCGCGGCGAGAATCGCAGAACGCCTGAGTCGAGAGACCTAGCGAAACGAGGCGTATCAGCGCCGACTCCCTGCTACCGCCGAAAAGCTGAGCTAATGCTTGGAGTTCCTGGTCCGTCCACTCGGCGCTCCGCCTGTCGTGCCGCACAACTGGTTCCGAGCGCAGGAAATCATATTCCGGGAAAATAACTGCACCAGCCACCCGGTTGCAGAAAGTTTCAGTTCGCCCCGATTCGTCTCGACCGCCCTCGTCAAAGTCGCAGACGCCTCCCGATTCGAGGAGCACATGCACGAGCTCATGGAGCAGCGTGAACACGCGCGCACGCGGAGAATCCTTTATGTTTGCTACTGCGACCGGCATAGGCCGGAGCCCGATTGAGAATCCTCGCGCCTCAGCAACCTCGACAGTGGTCATCTCAAAAGTAAGGAGTCCTGCTCGCTCAATACAAGCGCGCCATTGATTGAATGCTTGATCTCGCCATTGAGCCTGCGCCGCAGGCGTAAGCTTAAGAAAATTGCGAACCTGTGAGGCAGCCCGCTCGACTGGCTCGTTCAGTCCGAGCTTTAGGGGTATTTCCTGAGGCTTCCCGTCCAGCTGTTCCAACAACTCGAGAGCCCATTCCCGGCGGTCGTACGCCCTCCGTATTTCCAAGGTGAGGTCGGGAGAGAGTACGGAGGTTTGACCCTCTGGGTGCCGTCTAAAATCGTGCATCGCGGCAAAACCTTTTGGAGGCTCCTGTAGGTAGAACGCGGCAATCGGCCGCTTGTACACCGCGCTTGCCTTTCTCAGCTGGGCGTACGTTGGTCTTTCCGTACCGGATTCCCAAGCCGCCAATTTGGGCTCAGGAACGCCAATTTTTCTCGAGGCTTCGGGAAGAGAAAGCCCGGCGGTCGTTCTAGCCCAAACCAAGACAGCTGGGGTCGGATTGGCTTCTAGGCGTGCCATCGCACGTGATTCTAATTCGACAAGCGAAAACTTACCATCGCCAATTCTGGGTACCCTACTAGGCTTCCTCGACCGTCAGATCCCGGGCCAGCGTAAAGTTCAGCACCGACTCGGCGGGAATCTGGAGCGGCTTGTTGCCGGTGGCGCCGGCTGCGGCCGTTCCCGCGCCGCCGCCCACGACTCCACCCACCACCAGGCCCACGGGGCCGTGCGTCAGCCCGCCCACCAGCATGCCCAGCCCCGACCCTCCGCCAATGAAGCCCGCGGAACGCTTGCCTTTGCCCTGCGCGGCGCGCGCCACGTCCTTGGTGGCCACGTTGTACGTAGTCCCGTTTACCGTGATCGCGGTCAGCTTGAGCTCGAGCACCGAGGCGCCCTTGAAGTGTCCGCCGTGGCGCGACTCCACCACCACGCCCTTCACCGTGGCGCCCTTGGGAATCACCGCGCTGCCGTCGCTCGCCGTTACCGGCGTGACTACTTCGCCGGTGAAGGCCTCTCCGGCGCGGCTGCTCGCGGTGCTCAGACTGTGGTCAATGCGCACGGCGAGCACCGTGCC
>JASHUF010000177.1 GCA_030040175.1 Acidobacteriaceae bacterium | reverse complement strand
ACTCTGCTGTGGGAGGCGGTGAAGCACTACCGCGCTTCGCTGCGCCAGGGTACGCACGCCACCAAGAACCGCAAGCTGGTCGCCGGCTCGGGCAAGAAGCTGTGGAAGCAGAAGGGCACGGGCCGCGCGCGCGTCGGAAGCGTGCGCTCGCCGCTGTGGCGGCATGGCGGCACGGTGCACGGGCCGCAGCCGCGCAGCTACGAGTATCCCTTCCCGCGCAAGAAGCTGCTGGGCGCGCTGCGCTCGGCGCTGGCGGCGAAACTGGCCGACGGCACGCTGACGGTGGTCGATTCGCTCGAGATCAAGGAAGCCAAGACCAAGCTCTACGCCGCCGCGCTCAAGAAGCTGGGAGTGACGCGGACGGTGCTGCTGGTGGAAAACGCGAAGACGCTTTCGCAGAGTCTGCTTCAGGGCGTGCGCAACCTGGCCGGGGTGGAATTGATGCTGAACAACGAGGTGCACCCTTACGATCTGCTGCGCTACGAGCGCGCGATCTTTTCCGCGGCGGCCATCGAACAGTTGACCGACGCGCTGGAAAAAGCAGCCTCGAAGCGGAAAGCCGCAGCCAAGGAGGCCGCGTAATGCCGACGCTCTATCGCGTGATTCATCGCCCGCTGATTACGGAAAAGGGCCTGGGGGTGAAGGAGACCGAAGCCACGCTGGTCTTCGAGGTGGCGCCGCAGGCGACCAAGAACGAAGTGAAGGAAGCCGTGGAGACACTGTTCAAGGTGAAGGTGGCTGCGGTGCGCACGGCGAACTTTGCCGGCAAGGAGCGCCGGCGGGGCCGCTCGACGGGCTTCCGCGCGGACTGGAAGAAGGCGTATGTGCGCCTCAAGGCGGGGCAAAAGCTGCCGGAGTACGTGAGCAACCTCTGAGGCAGCTATTAGCCTCTAGCTCCTGGCTTCTAGCTCAGTAGTCGCGAGAGCGAAGTTCCGAGGGGCGAATTGAGAAGTTGGCTAAGCAGGATGAAGCTGAAAGCTAGCGGCTAGAAGCTAGAAGCTGCTTCATCAAGGAAAAAACCATGGGCATCAAGACATACCGACCGGTCACCTCGACGCTGCGGTTTCAGACGACGCTGACCAACGACGACCTGACGGCGTCGACGCCGCATAAGCCGCTGCTGGTGACGCGCAAGCGCACCGGCGGGCGCCGCAACGCGGGCGACCTGACCATTCGCCATCACGGCGGCGGACACAAGCAGAAGATCCGGCTGATCGACTTCAAGCGGGAGAAGTTCGGCGTGCCGGGCAAGGTGGCCACCATCGAGTACGATCCCAACCGCTCGGCGCGGATTGCCCTGGTGCACTACGCCGACGGCGAGAAGCGCTACATCCTGCAGCCGGTGGGGCTCAAAGTCGGCGCGACGGTCACCTCGGGGCCCGAGGCCGACATTCTTGTCGGCAATGCGCTCCCGCTCAAGAACATTCCCGCGGGCACCACGGTGCACGCCATCGAGCTGCGCCCGGGCAAGGGCGCGCAGATGGCGCGCTCGGCGGGCGCGCAGGCGCAGCTGGTGGCCAAAGAAGGCGAGTACGCGCTGCTCAAGCTCCCCTCCGGCGAAACGCGCCGGGTGCTGGCCGAGTGCATGGCCACGGTGGGGCAGGTGGGCAATACCGACCACGAAAATATCTCCATCGGCAAGGCGGGACGCACGCGCTGGCTGGGCATCCGGCCCACCAATCGCGGCGTGACCATGAACCCCGTCGATCATCCGCATGGCGGCGGCGAGGGTAAAACCTCCGGCGGACGCCATCCGGTGACGCCGTGGGGCCAGCCGACGCGCGGCTACAAGACGCGCAACAACAAGCGGACCGATGCGTTCATCGTGTCGCGGCGCTCGAAGTAGAAGGACAGCTGCTAGCTGCTAGCTTCTAGCTGCTAGCTCGGTCGTAGGGCAACGGAGATTTCGGGCATGGCGGAGCGGCTAGCTTGGGCAAGAATGAGCTAGAAGCTGAAAGCTAGAAGCTGGGAGCTGGTTTTTATGGGACGTTCGACGAAGAAGGGTCCGTTTGTGGATGCGCACCTCAACGTGAAGATCGAGGCGCTGAACCGGGCCAACGACAAGAAGGTTGTGAAGAGCTGGTCGCGTCGCTCGACCATCTTTCCCGAGTTTGTGGGGCACACCATTGCGGTGCACAACGGCAAGAAGTTCGTGCCCGTGTACGTGACCGAGAACATGGTGGGCCATAAGCTGGGCGAGTTTGCGCCCACGCGGACGTTCAAGGGCCACACCGGCGGCGTGAAGGCGCCGACGGAGGCCGCGGCCAAGCCTGCGGCCGCGCCGCCGGCGCGGTGAGGGAGACAGCTTCTAGCTGCTAGCTTTTAGCTTCTAGCCTTGTTGAGGTGAATTCGGCGGCAGGGGCGGAGCAAAGATTTAGCCCCGGCAGAGAGAAAAGTCGGGCAGGGAAAGCTAGTAGCTGGAGGCTAGAAGCTAGTAGCTGAGGAAAAGGCAATGGCAGTCGAAACCAAAGAATACCGGGCCGAGGCAAGGTTCCAGCGCGTCAGCCCGCAGAAGGCGCGGCTGGTGCTGGACCTGATCCGCGGGCGGGGCGTGGAAGAGGCGCTGAATACGGCGGCGTTCACCAAGAAAAGAATTGCGCCGGTGATTCACAAGCTGCTGACCTCGGCCTTGGACAACGCCAAGTACGTGGCCGGCGAGCAGGGCATTGATCTCGACGTGGACAACCTCTATGTGAAGCAGGCGCTGGCCAACGACGGGCCGCGCATGAAGCGCATCCGTCCCGCGCCCATGGGGCGCGCCTACCGCTATCAGCGCCGGCTCACGCACATCGTGGTCTCCGTAGCCGAGCGGCACACCAACGGGTCAACAAACGGCTCCAGCCTGGTGACGCGCGTCGAGGAGCCGGCGGTGCCGGCGGTTGAGCCGGCGGAGACGAAGGCAGCGAAGCCGGCGAAAAAATCGGCGGCCAAGAAGGCGCCCGCGAAGAAGGCCGCGGCGCACAGCGAGGAAACGAAGAAGGGCGCGGCCAACAAGACGGCCAAGAAGACGGGCAAGAAGAAGGAGAGCTAGCCGAGCGGGGCGAAAATGCAGGTCCTTCGACTCGGTCGCCACGACACCCCAGCGAGCAAAGGTCGCTTGCCGGGGACCCCGGAGCGGCGACCTCGCTCAGGATGGCAGGGTTTTGGAAGAGCGTAAAACGACTTCGCTCAGGATGACAGGGTTTTTGAGGTGCGGCGATGCATTGAGGTTGCCGCGCTGGAGAGTTTGAGGAAAAACGCATGGGACAGAAGGTCCATCCTTACGGGTTCCGGCTGGGCATCAACAAGCCGTGGCGGTCGCGCTGGTTTTCTGAGCGCGAGTACGACAAGCTGCTGGTCGAGGACGTGAAGCTCAAAGCCGAGCTGCGTGAGAAGCTCAAGGCCGCGGGCGTCTCGTCGGTTGAAATCGAACGGCCGGGCAACAAGCTGCGCTTTTTGATCCGCACCGCGCGTCCCGGCATTGTGATCGGGCGCAAGGGCGCGGAGATCGAGAAGCTCAAGACGGAGCTGGGCAAGCGCACCAACCGCGACGTGTTCATCGACATCATCGAGGTGAACAAGCCGGAGCTCGACGCGCAACTCGTCAGCGAAAATATCGCGCTGCAGCTCGAGAAGCGCGTCAGTTTCCGCCGGGCGATGAGAAAAAGCGTCGATTCGGCGCTGCGCTTCGGCTGCAAGGGCATCAAGGTGCGCGTCTCGGGGCGGCTGAACGGCAACGAGATTGCGCGCTCGGAGTGGTACCTGCAGGGGCGCTTGCCGCTGCACACGCTGCGCGCGGACGTGGACTACGGCTTTACCGAGGCCAACACCACTTATGGGGTGATCGGCGTGAAGGTGTGGATCTACCGCGGCGACATCTACGAGCAGAAGCGCCGGCAGACGCCAGCGGCGACGTCGAGCGGGGTATTTTGAGGGCAGCTCCTAGCTTCTAGCCTCTAGCTTCTAGCTGGTGCGCGGAAGAGCGAGCTGCAGTGGGAGAAGTCGAAGCTAGGGGCTAAGAGCTAGAAGCTAGTAGCTGCTTTTGAGGTTTTCGTTATGTTGATGCCGAAGAAGGTGAAGTTCCGGAAGCAGCAGAAGGGCAAGCGGCGCGGCAAGGCGTGGCGCGGCTCGTCGCTGGCGTTCGGCGAGTACGGGCTGAAGGTGCTGGAGTGCGGCTACATTACCGACCGGCAGATCGAGGCCAGCCGTATCGCCATGACGCGCTTTGTCAAGCGCGGGGGCAAGATCTGGCTGCGCCTGTTCCCCGACAAGCCCATCACCAAGAAGCCTGCCGAGGTCCGCATGGGCTCGGGCAAGGGCGCGCTGGACCACTGGGTTGCGGTGGTGCGGCCAGGCAAGATTCTCTTCGAGATGGAGGGCGTCTCGCCGCAAATTGCCGAAGAGGCGATGCGGCTGGCGTCGAACAAGCTGCCGCTCAAGACCAAGTTTGTGCAGCGGCCGGGCGCGGAGAAGACGGTGGCACCGGCAGTCGAGGAATAGAAAGGCAGCCTCTCGCTGTTAGCTTCTAGCCTCTAGCTTTTTGTGCAGAGTCGAAGGGCTGGGTTCAAGCAGGATGAGCTAGAAGCTAAAGGCTAGAAGCTAGGAGCTAAAGGAAAATGGAACTCGAGAAGATTCGCAATTTGACCGATGCCGAGCTCAGGCACCAGGAGAAGACGGCGGCGGAGCAGTTGTTCCGGCTGCGCTTTCAGGTGTCGCTGGGCCAGAACGACGGCATGAAGAAGATCCGCGAGCTGCGCAAGGAGATTGCGCGCATCAAGACGGTCACCCGCGAGCGGGAGCTGGAGATTCACGGCGAGCAGAAAGAGGCGGCCGCCGCGGCCGCCGCAGCGGAAACCAAAGCGGCTGAAGCCAAGAAGGGAGCGCGCTAAATGACGGCGACCCAGGAACAGGGGCAGGCGCCGGCGAGCCGGCGCAACGAGAAGGTGGGCCAGGTGGTCTCGACCAAGATGCAGAAGACCATTGTCGTCGCCGTGGAGATGCGCAAGGCGCACCCCAAGTACAAGCGCATCGTGCGCCAGACCAAGAAGTTCTATGCGCACGACGAGCAGAGTTCGGCGCGGCTGGGCGACATGGTGCGCATCCGCGAGACGCGGCCGCTGAGCAAGCTGAAGCGGTGGTCTTTGGAAGAAATCGTCCGGCGCTCGACGCTGGCGCAGATTGAGGACACGGCGCACGAGCCGGTGAGCTGATAAAGCAGCTTCTAGCTGTTAGCTCCTAGCTTCCAGCTTGTTTGTGCTGGAGCGGGATGAAGCTAGTAGCTAGAAGCTAGTAGCTGTTTTTTGGAGAAGCAACCATGGCTGTGCAGATGAGAACCATGCTGGCGGTGGCCGACAACTCCGGCGCGCGCAAGCTGCAGGTGATTTTGCCGCTGGGCGGCGGGCTGGGCCTCAAGGCCGGCCTGGGCGACGTGGTGACGGCAGCGGTGAAGGAAGCTTCGCCGGACGGAACGGTCAAAAAGGGCAAGGTGGTCAAGGCCGTCATCGTGCGCACGCGCAAGGAGCACCGGCGGCGCGACGGTACCTACATCCGCTTTGACGAGAATGCGGCCGTGGTCATCGGCGACGATCATGAGCCCGTGGGCACGCGCGTCTTTGGGCCGGTGGCCCGCGAGCTGCGCGAGAAGAAGTTTTTGAAGATTGTGTCCTTGGCGCCGGAAGTGGTGTGAAGGCAGCTTCTAGCTCCCAGCCTCTAGCTTCCAGCTTTTTCTCGGCGGGAGTGAAGTGGTGATGGCGATGCGGCGAGATGAAGCTAGGAGCGAGGAGCTAGCAGCTAGAAGCTAGTGGCTGTTGTGGGAGAGATGATGCAAAGTCTGGATATTCATCGCAACGATACGGTGAAGGTACTCACGGGCTCTGACCGCGGCAAGACGCAGCGCGTGCTGCGCGTGTTTCCCGAAAAGGGAAAGATCCTGGTGGAGCACGTGCGCGTGGTGAAGAAGACGGTTTCCGGCAAGACCGGGCAACGGACCCGCGGCGGCATTGCCGAGCAGGAGTCGCCCATCAGCGTATCGAACGTGGCGCTGGTGTGCCCCAACTGCGGGCCCA